>WFYF01000128.1 GCA_015490255.1 Caldifarciminota bacterium | reverse complement strand
TCTGGAAACCATGCGGATCCGGATTTGCAGGAAACCCAGGGAGGAGAGGGACCGTCGTTCGCTGTCCCGGCGCCGTCCCCATCCAGTGCCCCTTCATCCCATCGCCTGAAAGAGGTGCACACCCCCCTGGTCTATCCCAAAAGCGAGGCGCTGGTTTCCCTCCTTTCCGATCCGGTCCCCGCAGAGGAAGTTCCCCGCGAGGTGTATGAAGAGCAGGCCCGACAGCTGGAGGAGGTGCTGGAGGAGTTCGGCATCTCCGGGAAGGTGGTGAACTTCAACCCGGGACCGGTGGTGACCCGCTATGAATACGCCCCGGCGCCGGGGGTGAAAATCTCCCGGATCACCCAGCTGGCGGACGACCTGGCCCTGCGGCTCAAAAGCAGTCAGATCCGGGTGGTGGCCCCGTTGCCCAACCGGGGGCTTGTGGGGATTGAGGTCCCCTCCCCCAAGCGGCGGACTGTCCATCTCAAAGAGCTGGTGGATCGTCCACAGTTCCGCAGAATGCCTTCTCCCCTTGCCTTTGCCCTCGGGGTGGACCCTGCGGGGTTTCCCATGTTCGGAGACCTTGCGGGCATGCCCCACCTGCTCATCGCCGGTGCCACGGGTTCCGGAAAGTCCGTGGCCATCAACACCATGATCACCAGCATCCTTCTCCGGGTGGGCCCGGACCAGGTCCGGTTTCTTCTGGTGGATCCCAAGCGGGTGGAACTCTCCTTTTATGAGGGCATTCCCCACCTCCTCATGCCCGTGATCAAGGAGAGCGAAGCCGCAGTGGAGGCCCTGCAGAAGGCGGTGAAGTGGATGGAGTTCCGGTATAACCTGCTGGCCCGGGCAGGTCGCCGGGACATCCGATCCTACAACCGGTGGGCCGAAAAGACAGGCGAACGGCCCATGCCCTATATCGTGATCGTGATTGACGAATTTGCGGACATCATCCTGACTGCGGACCGGAAAGAGGTGGAAGAACCTCTGGCCCGCCTGGCCCAGATGGCCCGGGCGGTGGGCATCCATCTGGTGGTGGCCACCCAGCGTCCCTCGGTGGACGTGATCACCGGAACCATCAAGGCCAACTTCCCCGTCCGGATCGCTTTCAAGGTGGCCTCCCGGGTGGATTCCCGGACCATTCTGGACCAGCAGGGGGCGGAAAAACTTCTGGGGAAGGGCGACATGCTGTTTATCCCGCCCGGCGAGGCAGAGCCCATGCGCCTCCACGGTCCCTATATCTCCGAGGAAGAGACCCGCAAGGTGGCCCACACCCTGATTGAGCAGTATCTCCGGCGGCATCTCCTCCAGCGCCTCCCCTCTTTTCCGAATGTGGAGACCTTTATCCGGGCTGTTCTGGAAGATGGACACTACATCGCCTTCATCCGGGATGACGAACCCGGGACAGAAGAACGGGTCTATCACCTGGTGCGCCTGATTCAGGATCATTCGGGTGTGAACACCCAGAAGGCCATGGAAGTGGTCCGGGAGATCCGGAAGCATTATTACATGCCCATCCCCGAGCTGGAAGCCGCGCCCCTCCAGCACGTCCGTCTGCGGGACCTTTCCGAAGACGAAACCCGGGTGATGGTGCAGCAGGTGGTGGGGTTTGCCGAAAGCAACCGCAAGCGGATCTCGGAAGAGGAGGCGGCGGACCTTCTCGGCGTTCCCGCAGGGCTGGTCCGGGAACTGTTCGCCGAGATGAAACGGGTGGGCATCCTGATGCCCCCGCGAGGAAAACGGGGGGGCGGATGGCGGCTCCGGGTGAAAGACCACGAGGCAATGGAGCGATGGGAAAGACGAAAAAGCGAACGAAGAAGCTTCTGATCGTTGAGTCCCCCACCAAGGCGCGGACCCTGAAACGCTATCTCAAGGGGGTGGAGGTCCTGGCCTCCATGGGTCACGTCAAGGACCTCCCCAAAAGCGATTTTGGTGTGGATCTGGAGACCTTTGAGCCCACCTACCGGGTGCTGAAGGGGAAGAAAAAAGTCCTGGACGCCCTGAAAAAGGCGGCGCAGGAGGCGGAGGAAGTCTATCTGGGAACCGATCCGGACCGGGAAGGAGAGGCCATCGCCTTCCACATCGCCGAAGAAATCCGGAAAAAGGCACCGGACAAGCCCCTGCACCGGGTGCTTTTCTTTGAGATCACCCCCGAGGCGGTGAAGGAGGCCCTCGCGTCTCCTCAGGACCTGGACCTCCGGAAGGTGGAAGCCCAGCAGGCCCGCAGGATTCTGGACCGCATCGTGGGCTATAAGGTCAGCCCGGTGCTGTGGCGGGTGCTCCGTCAGACCAACCTTTCGGCGGGCAGGGTCCAGACGGTGGCCCTCCGCCTGCTGTGCGAGCGGGAAGAGGAAATCCAGGCCTTCAAACCCCGGACCTATTATGTCCTCCGGGTGGTCCTGGAGAAAGACGGACGCACCTTTGAGGCCTTTCTGCGGGGCCTCGGGAAAAAGAAACCTTCCGGCCAGAACCTGCAGCTTGAAAAAGCGGAGGCCGACGCCCTGGCCGAACGTCTTGCAGGAAAGACCCTCCAGGTGCAGGAGATCACCCGGAAAACCCGGAAGGTTTCCCCACCCCCGCCCTTCAAAACCTCCACCCTCCAGCAGGATGCGGCCAACCGCCTGCGGTTTTCCGCCGCCCGCACCATGCAGATCGCCCAGCGCCTGTATGAGGGGGTGGAGGTGGGCGGCAAAACCCAGGGGCTCATCACCTATATGCGCACGGATTCGGTGCGTCTTTCGGACAAAGCCGTGAAAGCCATCCGGCGGTGGATCAAAGAACACGCCGGTCCCGAATACCTTCCATCCCGACCCCGGCAATATCAGGACCGGGGCCCGGCCGTGCAGGGCGCTCACGAGGCCATCCGGCCCACCCGGGTGGAACTCACACCGGATGCGGTGAAGGGGGATCTGGAAGCGGATGCCGCTCGCCTGTATGAACTCATCTGGAGGCGGGCGGTGGCCAGCCAGATGAAACCCGCCGAGGTGGAAAAGACCGAGGCAGTCCTGGGGGACGGGGAGGCGATCTTTGTGGCATCGGCCCAGAAACTCACCTTTGACGGGTTTTACCGGATCTATGGCGATCCACCCGAAACCGCCGAACTTCCGGAACTTTCCGAAGGCGAAGCCGTGCGGATCGTGTCCGTGGAGGTTCTGGAGCGGACCACCCAGCCGCCGCCCCGCTATACCGAGGCCACCCTGGTCCAGACCCTGGAACGCCTGGGCATCGGCCGGCCGTCCACCTATGCCCCCACCATCCAGACCCTCTTCGCCCGGGGCTATGTGGAGCGGATGGGGCGGGCGCTGAAGCCCACCGACCTGGGCATGACCGTTTATAAACTCCTCATCCCCCGGTTCCCGGACCTCTTTGAGACCTCCTTCACCGCCCGGATGGAGGAGGCGCTGGACCGGATTGAATCGGGAGAAGAAGATCGCAAAGCCCTGCTTGCGGCGTTCTATAAAGATTTTGAGAAAACCCTTTCCCGGGTGATGGCAAACCTGGACGAGATGCGGGACAGCCTCACCGAACAAACCGATGAAACCTGCCCGAAATGCGGTGCCCCCCTGGTGATTCGGTGGGGGAAATACGGCCGTTTCATCGCCTGCTCCCGCTATCCGGAATGCACCTATTCCCGGAACATCACCTCCGGACTGCCGTGTCCGGCCTGCGGCGAAGGGGAACTGGTTAAACGGCGAGCCCGGAAAGGGGGGCGCACCTTCTGGGGATGCAGCCGGTATCCGGACTGCACCTATACCACCCGGGGGACACCCACCTCTCAGGCCTGCGAGGTGTGCGGCTATCCGGCCCTCTTCCGGTATGGACGCAAAACCTTCTGCCCCCGGTGTGAACTTGCGAAGACAAAACAGGAGGCCCAGGGATGAGTGAAGTTCGGGATATGGTGATTGTGGGCGGCGGCCCTGTGGGGCTCTTCGGCGCCTTCTATGCCGGTTTCCGTGGAATGAAGGCCACCGTGCTGGAGGCCCTGCCCGAAGTAGGCGGACAGCTCACCGTGCTTTACCCCAGCAAATACATCTACGACGTGGCCGGGTTCCCCAAAATCATGGCGAAAGACCTGGTGGCCAACCTCCTGGAACAGGCCCGGCGCTATGATCAGGAGATCCGGACCGAGGAACCCGCGCAGAACCTTATCCGTCACGACGACGGAACCTTCACCGTGACCACGCCGAAAGGGGAATACCGGACCCGGAGCGTGCTGATCACAGCCGGAATCGGCCAGTTCACCCCCAACACCCTGGATCGGCCCGGGGTGAAAGAATATGAGGGCAAGGGGGTTTTCTATTTCGTCCGGGATCCCATGACGTTCAAGGACAAACGGGTTCTGGTGGTGGGAGGAGGCGATTCGGCGGTGGACTTTGCCCTGATGCTGGTGGGGGTGGCGAAATCCGTGACCCTGATCCACCGTCGGGATCGGTTCCGGGCTCATGAATCCAGTGTGAAGGAACTCTTTGCCTCTCCTGTGAACGTGCGCCTCCACCACGAACTCAAGGAAGTTCGGGGGGATGGGGAGAAGCCGGTGGAAGCCGTGATCTTTCACAATCAGACCCAGGAGGAGGACACCCTTCCGGTGGACGCGGTGATTCTGGCCCTGGGATACAGGGCCAACCTGGGACCCATCGCGGACTGGGGGCTGGAGCTGGAAGGCCGGAACATCAAGGTCAACTGCCGGATGGAAACCAGCATTCCCGGCGTGTTTGCGGCCGGGGACGTGGTGTATGTGGAGGGGATCGGAAACCTGAAGCTGCTGGTGCTGGGGTTTGCCCAGGCGGCCCTGGCCGTGAACGTGGCCAAGATTCACGTGGACCCCACGGCCAAACTCTTCCCGGGCCACTCGTCAAACCTGGCCCAGGCGGCGGCCAAGTCCTGACCCTCAGGGGGAGCTGAACCAGGGAGGTGGGATATGCGTGCACTGATCCTGGTTGCGCTGGCCCTGGCTCCGGCGGTCGGGTTCGCCGGAGAGGACCATGCGCACGAGCAGGAGCATATGCAGGGCGTGAAGGCGGAAACGGTCACCCTCACGGGGGTGGTGAGCGGGGCGGTGTGCGGGGTGCACGGGATGGTGTGCACCCACAAGCCGGACCCGGAGCACCACTATGAACTCCTGGGGCTGTATGTGGACGGCAAGGGTTTCTTCTTCCTGATCAACGTGCCGCCGGAGGTTCTGCGGAAGGTGAACCGGAGAGAGGTGACCGTGGAGGGCGAACTCTATCCGGAGATGCACGCCGTCTATGTGAAGGGAATTCTCCACGGCAAAGAGCCGATTTTTATCCAGAAAGAAAAAGAGTGAGCACCCGGGCCGCGGGGAGATCCCCGCGGCCCTCTGTTTCGCCAAGACCACAGGAGGTTCAGCGTGAGTCTGAAACTGGTGATCGCCGGTGCCGGGAACATCGGACGGTCCACGGCCCTGCTGGGGCGGTATTTCTTCCCCGAGGCGGAGATTTTTGTGGGGGATATGGATCTGGAGCGGGCCCGGGAGGTGGCCGCCCTGGTGGAAGGTGAGGCCTATGTCCTTCCGGAAGAGGGGCTGGCTGAGGATTTTCTGAAACTTCTTTCGGATGCGACGGTGCTGGTGGACTGCCTGCCCGGGAAAGAGGCAGACCGGATGGCGGAAGCGGCCCTCCGGACAAAAACCCATTACATCAACCTCACCGAACACATCCAGGCCACCGAGTCCATCACCCGCATGGTCCGGGAGGCCGGGGAGGTGCCCGTGGGGTTCGTTCTCCAGGCGGGCCTGGCCCCGGGGTTCATCAACGTGCTGGCCGTGCACCTGGCATCTGTGTTTGAAGCCCGTTTCGGCGTGCATCCCGCGGACGTGCGGATGCGGGTGGGGGCCCTCACCCCCCGGGTATCTTCTCCCCACTTCTACGCCATCACCTGGAGCAGCATGGGGGTGGCGGTGGAATATGTGAAACCCTCCGTGGTGATCCGGGAAGGCAGGCGCACCCTTCTGCCCGCCCTTTCCGAGCCCGAAACCCTCGTGCTCAACGGGAAAACGCTGGAAGCGGATCTCACCTCGGGCGGGGCGGCCAGCACGCCGGAGTTTTTTGAGGGGAAGGTGGCGCGGCTGGACTACAAAACCCTCCGGTGGCCCGGTCATTTCCGGTGGGTTCGGACGTTCCTCTCCGGACTGCCGGAAGACCTTTCGGACGAAGCCCGCATCCAGGCCCTTCACGAGCATCTTGTGAACCACATTCCGGTGGTGGAAGAAGACTGGGTGGTAGCCTATGCGGCGGTGCTCGGGAAAGACCGCCGGGGGACCCTGCGACAGCTGGACCGGCTGGTGGAGGCCACACCCCGGGTGTTCGGCGGCCATCGCCTCACCGCCATTCAGGCCACCACCACGGCAGGTGCCCTTCAGGCCCTGGACATCCTCCTTGCCGACGGCCTGCAGGGGGTCATTTTCCAGACGGATCTGCCGCCGGACCGGTATCTCGGCGGGCGGATCGTTCGGGAGGTCTATGGAGATGTGCTGGATGGGGGTGCCCTTCCCGGGGCGGGTTGACAGGTCCTGCCAGAGCCTCAATCATTGCCGCGGAACGGAGGAAGGCGCGTGATCTGGCTCTGGCTTGCCTTTGTGGGAGGACTGGATTTCCTGAGTTTCCCCGACGCCCCGCCCGTCCCGGGAACCGGCGTGTCGGCCCTGCGCTGGTGGGCAGGAGCGTCCATTCTCCGGGCGGACGTGATCCAGAACCCTTGGAGAGGCGGTCTGCGGTATTTTGATTTTGGTGAATTCGCCTTTCAGGGACGGGTTCCTCTGGAAAACCCCGTGTCCTTCCGCCCCTTCGCCCTTGAGGGCTGGATGGGACGGACCGTCCCGATGGACCCCCGTCTTTCCCTTACTCCGGCTCTGGGAGCCTATCTGTTCAGCACGCCGGAATATCGTTTGCAGGGGGTTTTCCTTCATCTGACCTTCCGCTATCGTCTGGAAGACCCCCGCGTTTCCCTGCCGGTGGTTCCGGTGCTTTCCGGAGGAGTCCGGTATCTGGGGCTTTCCCCTCAGGCTTATGCGGAGCTTGTGGATCTTCCCCAGGTGTTTTTCCTCCGGCTGACGGTTCCCCATCCGCGTTTGCGGGTGGCCGTGTTCTGGCGTTCGGTGCAGGCCTATGGCACCCGGACCTGGTTTGAAGGGCCGGGGGTGGAACGGGGCGTGGAGGCGGTTTACCGGGATCCCCGGTTTCAGGTGGGCCTGGAATTCCGGGACGGACGGGAACTGGATCCTTTCCGGGGGTTTCTGGCTGTTCCCTACGGTCCCTGGGTGGTGTATTACCGGCACACCTTCACCCGGTCCGTGGAGGACCTGATGCAGATCGGAGTGCTCTATCATGGCCGTTCTGGATTTTGAGCGTCCCATCGTGGAACTGGAGCGCAAGATCCAGGAGCTCTCTCTGGCGGTGCAGGACCGCCCCGAGCTCCAGGAGGAGCTTCAGCGTCTCCGGGAACGCCTGACCCATCTTCAGCGGGAGGTGTTTTCCCGCCTCACCCGGTGGCAGAAGGTGCAGCTGGCCCGCCACCCGGATCGTCCCCACGCCCTGGACTTCATCCACGGGATGACCGATGCCTTCGTGGAGCTCCACGGAGATCGGACCCTCCGGGACGATCCCTCCATCGTGGCGGGACTGGGGAGGATCGGGGAGTTCCGGGTGGCCATTGTGGGACAGGAAAAGGGGCGGGATCTGAAGTCCAGGCAGTTCCGGAACTTCGGGATGCCCCAGCCGGAAGGTTATCGCAAGGCCCTGCGGGTGATGAAACTGGCCGAGAAGTTCGGTCTTCCCGTGGTGACTCTCGTGGATACGCCCGGGGCCTATCCGGGGATTGAGGCGGAGCAGCACGGGCAATTTTACGCCATTGCCCGGAACATTTACGAAATGCTGGGGCTTCAGGTTCCCATCGTCACGGTGGTGATTGGAGAAGGGGGATCCGGGGGGGCCCTGGCCATTGCGGTGGCCGACCGGGTGTATGCCCTGGAGTATGCCATCTATTCCGTGATCTCTCCGGAAGGCTGTGCATCCATCCTTTTCCGGGACGCCTCCCGTGCGCCGGAAGCGGCGGAGGCCCTGAAGCTCACCGCCGGTGACCTGCTGGACCTGGGGGTGGTGGACGACGTGATTCCGGAGCCTCTCGGGGGAGCGCACCGGGATCCCCACACGGCCATTCGCCGCACCCGGCAGGTGGTGGAGCGGGCCCTTACGGATCTGGTCCGGATCCCGGTGGACGAGCTCCTGTATCGCAGAAAACAGCGGTATCTCCGCTTTGGCGTGTTTGAGGAGCCCCATGGGGAAAAGGAAGAAAACACGAGGTTCTGAATCGGAAAGTGCCTCCCTTCCGGAAGGCCTTCTCGTTGCACGGGAAGGGCCGGCCTTTCGTCTGCGCACGGCGGACGGGCGGGTACTCCGTGCCCTGGTGCGGAGCCGCATTCTGAAACGTTTCGGGCCGGTGGTGGTGGGAGACCGGGTGCGATACCAGGAACTGCCCGGAGAAGAGGCAGTGGTGGAGGAGGTGCTGCCCCGGTCTTCCTATCTTCCCCACCCTCCTGTGGCCAACGTGGATCAGGTGCTGGTGGTGGTGAGTCTGGTGGAGCCGGATCTGGACGAGTGGTTCCTCAACCGGGTGCTGGTGGCTTCGGAAGCCTTCGGACTGGAAGCCCGGATCGTTCTGAACAAGGTGGACCTGGTCTCTCCCGACGAGGTGGCAGCGTTCCAGAACCGTTACGAAAAACTTGTGGGGTACGGGGTGCTTCCCGCAAGCGCCCGGACCGGGGAGGGCCTTTCCGAACTGGAAAAGCTTCTTGAGGGGAAGATCAGCGTGCTGGCCGGGCCCTCGGGGGTGGGCAAATCCGCCCTCCTGAACCGGCTGATTCCGGGAGCCTCCCTCAAAACCGGTGAAGTTTCGGAGAAGACGGGCCGGGGCCGCCACACCACCACCTGGGTGGAGCTCCTGCCCTTCCGGGATGGGTGGGTGGCCGATACGCCGGGATTTTCCCGACTGGACCTGGGGGCCTGGATGGAGCCGGAAGAGCTGGAAAGCTATATGCCCGATTTTCAACGGTTTCTTCCCTGCGCTTTTCGGGACTGCACCCACACCCATGAGCCGGGGTGCGCCATCCGGGAAGCGCTGGAGCGGGGGGAACTGGATGCCTTCCGTTACCGGTTCTTCTTTGTCCTGAGGGAAGAGCTGGAAAAAGCCCGGGAGTGGCGGAGAAAGAAGCGGTGAAGGCATGATCTTCCTGGTCGCGGCCCTTCTTTACGGTGTGCCCTCCCGCATGGACACCCTGATTCTGGACGGGCTGGAGCTCATTTACGAGCAGAAATACCCCGAAGCTCTGTTTCTCTTCGGCGAGATCGCCCGGCAGTGGCCGGAGGAACCCGCAGGATACCTGCTTCAGGCCGTGACCCTGTCCGTTTACATGATGGACTACACCACCTATGCCCCTGAAAAAGAGTTCTATCGCCTGGTGGAGGAGGCCATCCGGAAGGCCCGGGCCCGGATGAAGGCCGTGGAAGACCTCCGGGAGCTCGCGTGGCTGTATTTTTTCCAGGGGGCGGCCTTTCTCTATCGGGCGGAGCGGAAGGCCCGCCACAACGACCTGCTGGATGCGGCCAAAGACGGATGGCGGGGTTACAAGTCCCTGATGAAGGCCATTGAACTGGATTCCACCCTTTATGACGCCTATTTGGGGGTGGGCACGGTGCATGTGGCCCTGGCCCGGATCCCGGGCTGGCTCCGGTTTCTCATGCCCTTTCTGCCTCCGGGGGATGTGGAGCGGGGGTTGTCGGAAATGCGCCTGGCGGCAGAAAAAGGGCGGTATGTGCACGTTTTTGCCCACGACGCCCTGGCCTATACGCTGGCCTATCTCGGGCGGCCCCGGGAGGCCCTGCCTCTGGCCCTGTATGCCGCCCGGAAATATCCCCAGAACCGGAATTTTCTCTGGACCCTGGCCTATGTGTATGGCCGGATGGGGCGGTGGCGGGACTGGTTTGAGGTCCACAAGGCCATCTTCTTCCTGACGGTGCGGGACCAGTTCCGCTCCACCTATGATGTGGCCCTGGCCACCTTCAAACTGGCCCAGGGATACGCCTATCTTCACCAGAGGGAGAACGCACTCTGGTATCTGGAAGTGGCGGAAGGGCTTCTGTGGCAGGCCGACCGGACCCTTCCGGAATGGAAGAGGCTACGGAAAAACATTGAAGCGCTCTATCGCAGGCTGGGTGAGAAACCGCGAGGCCCTCTTGCCGCATCCGATTCCACCCGGATCCGGGCGGTGCTGGATTCCCTTCGGGCAACGCGGGTGATGAACTGAAAACGCGCGCCCGGGAGGACTCGAACCCCCAACCTCCTGGTCCGTAGCCAGGCGCTCTGTCCAATTGAGCTACGGGCGCGCAGGCCCTGTTAGTATACGGAAAGTTGCCAGAAGCTTCAAGATCCCGCCTTGCCTCATCAAAAATCTGCACGAAATAACACCCCACGGCGTTTCTTTAAAGAAACGCCGTGGGGACCCCGGCTCGGGGTGTCTCTCGCCCTCACTGGGGACAACCGCAGACCCATCCCTTCCTCCTCCAAAACGCTGGCAAAACCATTACCCTGCAATTTACAAGGGGCCCCCATGGGATTTCTTCGTAATCCCATGGGGTGGTTAGGTATCCCAATGCCTTTCTTCCGAAACGCGTTGAGAACCCCGAGATTCACCCCATGCGATTGGACCCCAAAAGACCCGATGCCGAAATTCAATCGGGGTACTGAAAAAGCTTCTGCGTCTTCAACAGGAATTGTTTGCCCCTGCTACCCGGGTGAGGTGGACCATGAAGATGTGTGGAACCCCGGTTCCTTAGGTTTTCTCATGAGGCATAACGCGAACCAGATCCGGGCAGGGGATTTTCAAGAAAGGAAATCTCCGTTCCGGGAATCAGGAACTGCCCCGGGCCGACAGGCGTTCCAGGATCTCCTCCACCGCACTTTCCAGTCCGCGCTCTTTCTGGATTTTCATCCCCACCGTCCGGGCGCGATCCGTCACCCCGGGGGACAGCACAGCCCGGAGGGCCTGTGCCAGCCGATCTGCGGTGAGGTTCCGGACGTGTCCCAGCGTGCATCCCGCCCCCAGCACCGTCACCCGCTCTCCCCAGAAGAATTGATCCGCCAGGAAGGGGACGATTACGGTGGGGCGTCCGAACCGCAACCCCATGGCGGTGGTCCCCGCACCTCCATGATGCACCACCACATCCACCCGGGGAAACAGCCATTCATGGGGGATTTCACGCACGAAATACACCCGGGGATGGGAAAGGTCAGACAGACCGCTCCAGCCTGCACCCATCACCCCGAAAGCATCCACCGCCTCCAGTGCGGCAAGAACGCTCTCAAGGGCTTTTTCCGGCCGTGACAGACGCATGCTTCCAAACCCCACATACACCACGGGTTTCCGGTTCGCCAGGAAGCGTTCCAGATCCTCTGGTGGACGAAAGGGGGGAACCTTCCGAAACCAGTAACCTGTGATGCGTGCCCACGGCGGCCAGTCCGGAGGACGGGGCACCACGTGAGGGCTGAAAGCGTAAAGGTGAAGCAGGCCCTGCCGGCGAATTGCCGGGAACGGTCCACGGAGGCCCAGCGGCCTCAGCCCCAGCCGTTTCCGGAGGCGGTTGGAAGGCTTCCGGACCATCCACCAGGAAAACAGGGAGGCAACATGATAGGTCCAGCGATTCAGCAGGGGATTCCGGAGCCAGCGGGGGACCGATCCCACCGGTGCAGGAAAAGCCCGTGTGGGTGTGAGGGGCTGAAGATAGGCCGCCACGGCAGGGATGTTTCGGGCCTCGGCCACGTGGTAAGCCGGGAAACCCAGGGGAGAAAACACCACCAGATCCGCATCGGAACAGGACGTCACCATGCGATCCATCACCGTATCGGCGTGCTTCAGAAAGGTGCGGAAGATTTCGCCGAGCAAATGATGGGGTTTGTGCCCCCTTTCCACAATGCGTCGTCCCGCTTCCCCTTCCACGTGAGGCCGGAGGGACACCCCCAGAGACGCGAAGGCCAGGCCGGCCTCCTCCACCAGGTTCCGGAAGTCCGGATGCGTGACAAGGCGCACCCTGCACCCCGTTTCCTGGAGGGCCTGGCCCAGAGCCACGTAGGGCTGCACGTCCCCCCGGGTGCCTGCCGTGATCACCACAATGCGGTGCATCGCAGGCTCCTTTCATCGCGATCGGACATGGCCATATTGTATACGTTTTGTCCCGAACTTCAGCTTCCCGGGATGACGTTGCAATTCAGCCGCCCTTGCCCCTCCGGAACAAATCCTCTACGATATGCCCGTGAATTTCCGGGAATTCTGGAAGGCCGCCCGGGCACCCCATCGCCGCTGGATGTGGTGGGGTGCAGGGTTCCTTCTGTTCTTCGCCCTCCTCGCCACTCCGCTGCCCCTGGCAACCCCGGCCCACCGGGCGCTGGCGGTGTTTGTGCTCGCCGCCTATCTCTGGGCCACCCACGCCTTTCCTCTCCCCGTCACCGGCCTGGTGGTGCTCTTCCTTCTGCCCACCACCGGCGCACTGTCCCACACCGAAACCTATGCCCATTTCGCCAGTCCCGCCGTGATGTTCGTCCTGGGGGCCCTGATCCTGGCAAGCCCCGTCATGCGCTCGGGCCTGTCCAGCCGGGTGGCCCTCATGACGGTCTCCCGCTTCGCCCGCACCCCCCGCCGGCTGGTCTTCGTGATCTTCTCTCTGGCCACCCTGTTTTCCCTCTTCGTCAACGAACATGCCGTGGCGGCCATGATGTTTCCCATCGTGTTTGAACTTGCGTATTCCGCCCGGGAAGAGGCTCCCCGCCTTCCGCCCCGCCTGTTCCTGGCCATGGCGTGGGGTTGCATCGTGGGCGGAACGGGAACCCTTTTAGGCGGTGCCCGGGCGCCCCTGGCGATGGGGTTTCTGCAGACCACCACCGGAGAAACCCTGGGATTTGTGGAATGGAGTCTGGCGGCCTTCCCCGCCGTGCTTGTGCTGTATACCACGAGCCTGCTTCTTCTTCTGCGGGAACTTCCCGGGACGCTGCCCGGGACGCTGCAGGAAGAGCTTTCCCGGAAGGTGGCGGCCCTGGGAAACTTCACCGCCCGGGAGGCCCGCACGGCCGGGATTCTTCTGCTGACCGTGTTCCTCTGGACCACGGCCGGGGAGCGCTGGGGGCTGGACAGCATCGCCCTTCTCGGCGTGATTCTTTCTTTTGCCCTCCGGGTGATCTCGTGGCGGGAGATTGAGGAAGACGTCAACTGGGGGATCATTATCATGTACGGGAGCGCCATGGCCCTCGGAGCTTCCCTGGAGATGACCGGCCTCACGGGCGTGCTGGCCTCCACCCTCCTGGAACGCCTCCACCTCCATCCGGGCCTGTTCCTGCTGGGCCTCGCTTTCCTGTCCCTGGTGCTCACCGAGGCGGTGAGCAACGTGGCCACGGTGGCCATCCTGATGCCCCTGGGCCTTGCCCTGGCCCATCCCCTGGGGGTCTCTGGAAAGATGGTGGCCCTGGCGGTGGCCTACCCCGCGGGCCTGGCCTTTCTTCTGCCCATCAGCACCCCCGCCCTGGCCATCGCCACGGGCGGGAACCTGCTGTTCCCCCGGCAGATCCTGCTTTCGGGCATCGTGATGAAACTTGTGAGTTTTCTCGTGGTGGGGTCGCTGGTGTTCCTCTGGTGGCCCCATGTGCCGGGAGGTGGGTGATGCGTGTGCTGGCCATGACCCGGATTCCGGAAGATCTGGAGCCGTGGCGGGGCCGGGTGCCCTGTGAAGATGTGCTTCTGGTGTATGTGCTGGATCCCGCAGTGATTTCCCGGCTGGTGGAGGACCTGGCCTCTCAGGGCTGGCTCGGGCCGGGGATGTTAGAGTGGATGGAGGAGGTCCTCCGGAAAGACCTCCACCGCCTGGCCGAGCAGACCCTCCGGCAGGTGGCGGCAGACCTGGGTTGCCCCGACGCCCCCGGGAAGATCATGGAGGGGACCCGGGAAGACGCGGAAAAGACCTATCCGGATCTCCTCTGGCTCACCTGAAACTTTCCGGGAGAAAGCCCTCCTTCACCAGGTAATCCAGAATTTTCCGGGCGCTTTCTTCCGGGGTCATCTCCACCGTCCGGATATGGATCTCCGGATTGCGGGGCGGCTCGTAAGGATCGTCCACCCCCGTGAAGTTCTTGATGAGCCCCATCCGGGCTTTCTGATAGAGCCCCTTCACGTCCCGGCGGGCGCACTCCTCCACCGGCGTATCCACAAAGATCTCAATGAAACGGCCCTCGGGCATCATGTTGCGCACCTGGTTCCGCGCACTCTCATAGGGGCTCACCAGCGCGCAGATGGCCACCCCGTTGTGCCGGACGATCTCCGAGGCCACAAACCCCACCCGGAGCACGTTGGTGATGCGGTCCTCTTTGGAAAACCCGAGGCCTTTGGACAGGTGGGTGCGGACCACATCGCCATCCAGCAGGGTGATGGTCTTCCCCCGGGCCTGGAGCATGGTGGCCACGATCTCCGCAATGGTGGACTTGCCCGCACTGGGAAGCCCGGTGAACCACAGACAGAACCCCTGCCGGGTCTTGGGAGGATGGGCTTCCAGCAGGATTTCGGCCACCTCCGGCCGGGTGAACCACGCCGGGAGCTTCTCGCCCTTCCGGAGACTTTCCCTCACCTGCGTGCCGGAGATCTGGACCCACGTCTTGCCGGAAGCCTCCGCCACCGACTTCTCCTCATACCGGTCTTCGTCCGGCAGATACACCATCTCCTCAAAAGACACCATCGTCACCCCGATCTCATCGGAATGTTTCTGAAAGAGCTCCTGGGCCTCATAGGGGCCATAAAAGGGTTTGCCCTGGCTGTCCTTGCCGGGCCCCGCGTGATCCCGCCCGACGATGAAGTGGGTCGCCCCGTAGTTCCGGCGAATGATGCCGTGCCAGAGCGCTTCCCGGGGCCCCGCCATCCGCATGGCCAGGGGGAGGAAGGACAGCACGGTGGAGGTGTGATCGTAATAGTTTTCATACAGCACGTGATAGATGCGCATCCGCACAAAGTGGTCCACATCGCCCGGCCGGGTGAGGCCCACCACGGGCTGGAGAAGCAGGGCTCCGCCCACCTTTTCCTGCGCCCGCTTGGTGATCTCCTCGTGCACCCGGTGCATGGGATTGCGGGTCTGGAAAGCCACCACCCGCTCATACCCCATCCGGGCAAGCGCCTCCCGGACCTCTCGGGGGGTTTTGCGGTATTGCGGGAAATCGTAGTGCCGGGGAAGCTGAAGCACCTTCAGGGGCCCTGCGATATAGTAGGGGCCCCACGTGTGCATCTCCGCCACGAGGGGATGGCGGGGATCCGTGGTCCGCAGGACGGCCTTCGCCTCCCGCTCCAGATCCCACGGGTAAATCTCCTCCACCCGCATCACCGCAAGGGGGACGTTGCGGGGGTCCCGGAGCACAATCTCCTCCCCCTCTTCCAGAGAGCGGGCGAAATCCTCCTCCACGGGCAGGGTGATGGGGATGGGGAAGAGGGTGCCGTCTGCCAGGCGCATCTCCTCCAGAACCCGGTCATAATCCGCCTTTCCCATAAAGGAGGTGAGGGGCGAAAAGGCCCCCACCGCCAGCATTTCCAGATCACAGAGGGACCGCAGCGAGACCTGCAGCGACTTCAGGAAACTCGTGCGGGAGAGCAGGTCCTCCCGCTCCTCCTCCGGAACAAAGAGATCCACCAGTTCACCCCCGTACGGCGGGATGAGTTCACGGGTTTTTTCCTGCACGGTTCTCCGCCTCCTTCGTTTTGCCGCAAGGTTACGGGATGGGAGAGGCACCTTCAACGTCCGGCACCAGGAGCCCCTCCCGCAAAAACAGCGCACGGTCAAAAAAGGTCCGGTGCTCCATGTTGTGGGTCACCATCACCACGGTGAGGGAGCGCTCCGACCGGATGCGGGCCACCAGTTCCAGAAACTGCCGGGCGTTTCCCGCATCCAGATTCCCGGTGGGCTCATCGGCCAGAAGCAGCGCGGGACGGTGCACGAGCGCCCGGGCCAGGGCCACCCGTTGCTGCTCTCCTCCAGAGAGCCGATCCGGAAAATGGTCCAGGCGCTCTCCCAGTCCCAGCATCTCCAGCATCCGGGACGCCTCCTCCCGGGCCCTCTCAAGGGGATATCCCTGGAGAAGCAGGGGCAGCACCACGTTGTCCAGAGCCGAAAGATCCGGCATCAGATGGTGAAACTGGAAAACAAACCCCAGGGTCTCCCGGCGCAGTCGCGCCATCTCCGTACGGTCCAGTCCCACGATGGAACGCCCCGCAAAACGCACGTCTCCCCGGTCCGGGCGATCCAGTCCCGCCGCGATGTGGAGCAGGGTACTCTTGCCCGACCCGGACGGTCCCAGGATGCCCACCCACTCCCCCTCCGCC
>WFYF01000127.1 GCA_015490255.1 Caldifarciminota bacterium | reverse complement strand
GGTGTCAAAATCCCGGAGATACGGTGAAGGGTCCAGAGCAGTTTTCCACCGGGGAACCATCACCCCGCCGGCAGCGTCGGTGGGGCCATCCGTCCCATCCGTGCTGCCGCCCAGCACCACCACCGGAGCATCGGGCGGAAAGAGTGCGGCGGTGTGCACAGCAAAATGGGTGTTCCGTCCCCCAAGTCCCGGACCTTCCACCCGCAAACGCACTTCCCCGCCCGCGAGGAGCACGGCAGGAGGCGGGATCGGGTGCCCCGAAACCCGGAGTTCCTGCACCACCTCCCGGAAGAATTCGCCCAGAGCGTCCAGAGAGAGGTCCACGAGGGACGTGAGCACCAGGACCTCATACCCGAGCTGCCGCGCGGCATGGTGCGCCGCCTGAAGGGCATCCCGGTTCCGTGCTGCAATGAAAAAGGCGGACCTGGTGCAGGCAGGATCTTCAGGTTTGAGGGTTTCCCGGCACCGGATCAGCGCCTCCCGCACCGCCGGCGGGACGGCATGGAGAATCCCTGCCCGGCGCAGGACCTCCAGCGCATCGGTACAGGAAGAAGGATCCGGGACGGTGGGACCGGATCCGATCACGGAAGGATCGTCCCCCACCACGTCGCTCACCGCGAGGGTGATCACCCGCGCCCGGGTGTGGCGCAGGAGTCCCCCACCCTTGATGCGGGACAGATGCTTGCGCACCGCGTTGATCTCGTGGATGGACAGGCCCGCTCCCAGCATCAGACGGGTGGTCTCCTGAAGGTCCTGCAGGGTCAGGCCCTCGTGGAGGGCCTCCATCAGGGCAGACGCTCCTCCGGAAAGCAGCACGAGCAGGGTGCCCTCCTCCGGGAGCGTGCGGGCAAAGGCCAGAGCCTGTTCCCCTGCCTGAAGACTTCGTTCGTCCGGAACGGGGTGGGCGGCCTCCAGCTGCGGATAGGGTAAGCCGGACAGGCTGTGACCGGTTTTGGTGATCACCAGCCCCCGGTCAATGAAGGTCCCCAGGCGTTCGTGGGCTGCTTTCATCATGCAGGGAGCGGCTTTGCCCACCGCGAGCACGCCCAGGGGACGGGTGAGGCGCTGGTCCGCGACGCTCCACTCCCGACCGTTCCACCGGAACCAGGCGGGAAGAAACGTTTCCGGACGAACGGCGCTCAGAGCCGCCCGGTGGATCTGGAGGATATCCCGAAGGGCTCGGACCTCATCCCTCTTCATGCCCGAGACCCAGCCGGGTCCGCATCATGTTCGTGAACAGGGGGGTGAGACGGGGATCAAAGTGGGAACCGGCATCCTCCTCCAGGATTTTCAGGGCCCTGTCGGGAGGAAGGCCCTTGCGATAGGGCCGATCGGTGGTCAGCGCGTCATAGGTATCGGCCAGCGCAATCACCCGGGCCTGGAGGGGGATTTTTTCTCCGGAAAGCCGGAAAGGATACCCCCGACCGTCCCAGCGCTCGTGGTGATGGAGCACCCCGGGGAGGACGTCGGCCAGGTCCCGGACGTGCTTGAGGATTTCCACGCCTTTTTCCGGATGGGTCTGCATGATCCGGAATTCCTCTTCGGTGAGTCGTCCTTCCTTGAGCAGGATCCGATCCGGGATGGAGATTTTCCCGATGTCATGAAGCAGGGCGGAGAGGACAAACGTGGCCCGCTCCCGGGGAGTGAGGTCCATCCCCCGGACCATCCACTCCACATACTGCGCCACCCGCTCGGAGTGGCCCGCCGTGTAGGGATCCCGGGCGTCCACCGCGGCCACCAGCGCCCGGATGCTTTCGTGGAACAGACGGCGCTGACGCTCATACAGCCGGGCGTTCTGAAGGGCAATGGCCGCGAATTCAGCCAGGGTGGACAGCACTTCCACGTCTTTCTCGGTGAACCCCCCCGGCTTGTTGAGCACCTCCGCCACACCCAGGATCTTCCCCCGGTGCTCCAGGGGGACAGCGATCAGGTTTTCCGTGTGAAATCCGGTTTTTTCCTCCACGTCCCGGAAAAAGAAAGGGTGGCGCTCCGGGTGGTTCACCCGCAGCGGCTTTCCCGTTCGGGCCACTTCTCCGGCGATGCTCCCTTCCATGGGGACCCGAACGGTTTGAAGCAGGCGGGCATCTGCCCCGCCGCTTGTGGTATAGAACACCAGATCCCCCGTGGCTTCGTCCACCAGGAACACCGAGCCCGCTGCGGCTCCGGTGAGGGTTTTGGCCTCCTCTATGATCCGCCGGAGGACCTCCTGCACTTCCAGCGTGTCGTTCAGCACCTTGGCCGTTTCCACCAGGGCCGCAAGGAGCTCCTGCTCCTTCATCGCAGCATCCTCCTCCCCCGGTCTTCATAGGAAAAAACGAAGGCCACCAGACGACCGGGATCAATGGCGAACCGTCCCCCTTCCCGCGGCCACCGGGAAGGCAGGAAATCTCCAACGCAGGCACTTCCCCGCGTGGGATCCGCGGTCTGCAGCATCCGGAGCACCTCCCGGAAACGCTCCTGCCACCGGGCCATGTTCTCCGGGGTGAGATCCACCCACTCGGCATACCGGAAGCGGGCCATTGCGGCCGGAGTGAGGCTTTCCAGTCCCCGTTCCCAGTCCTTGAGATCCCGGAAGGTGGCGGTTTTCCGGGAAACATAGAGCAGGCGTTCCCCATCGGGAAGGAGGGCCGCCAGTCCGATGGAGAGAAGGAGGCGCCGGGCCGGTGCATCCTGAAAAAGCACGTCTTCCAGCGCCCGGCTCATCTCTGCCGGGCTTGCTTCCAGCGTGGCTTCCAGGGTGGCATAGGCCTGTTTCAGGAAATAGGCCTCAAACAGCAGTTTGGACAGGCGGGGCGGTCCCAAGATTTCAAAGGCGATGCTGGGGACGTCCACCTCCTGGCTGCGGGCGGCTTCTGAAGCCCAGCGGTCCACCTCCTCCACCAGCATACCCCCCCGGTAGGTGGGACCCATCACCGATGCGTTCAGGGAAGCGATCACGTCCTTTCCGGTGTTTCTCCCCAGGATCTCGTGCACCACCACCTCGGCGATCTCCTCCGGGGTGACCACCTCCATCTGCCCCAGGTTGGTAATGGCCTTGGTCTCTTCCACGGAGAACACCCCGTTCTCACCAGTGTCCACATACACGCTCACAAACCGGTCCTGGACCACCTCTCCCCGACCTTCCGCGAGGGGCCGGAAGGCCCTGCCCACCGGAAGTCGCGCAGGTTCCCGGCTGTCGTAAAGAGGAAGAGGTGTGCCTCCCCGGGCGATGGGCCCCACACCCAGGCCTTTCCAGGCGATCAGGGCAGCGGGTTTGACCTCCTTGATCACCGGCCCTTCCCGGGGTTCCCAGTGCACAGAACGGTCGGCATGGGCGTCCAGAAAGGAAATCCGGGGGGAACGTGAGGCCAGGAGGAGCAGGAGGGTGTGGGCACCGGCAAGGGCGCTCTTGGAAAGGAGCATGCGGGAGGGACGCTCTTCTCCGTGGGTATATGGGATGTTCAGCCCCATTCCGCCGGTTCCGGTGGTCCCCACCTTGACATACACCCGGGTCCCCGCCGCCATCAGGGCCTCCCAGAGGATCTGAACATGGCGCACCAGCTGGGGGATGGAAAGACTCATCAGAAGCCGCAGCACGGCCTCTTCAAATCCGGATTCCCGACTTTTGCCCTTCTGGATGAAAGCGAAAACCTCGCTGGCGGTGTGATAGATGTTTTGATAGGCCACGGCAGTGGCCGTGTTGATGGTGTCCACCACCACGCCGGGGGTATGTTCCACCAGGAGCCTGAAGAGAAAGGCCCGCTCCACGCTTTCCCGGGTGAGCTCCCCCAGCACGTCCTGGACAATGGCCTTCTGAAGATCCACGTCTTCCAGAAACCGTCTCCGGGGGAGTCCCTGGTGCTCCACCCGGGCAAAGACATCCCCCCATGCCCCGCGGAGGACCACCCCCCACGTCTGGGCCTCCGGCTCCAGAATCTCCATCGCTGCATCCACTTCCTCCCGGGTGAGCCCCACCAGAACCACTTCAGCCGGCCGTTCCCGAAACATGCGCAGAGCCACCGCCTGACCCACCTGCCCCGTACCCCCGAGAATCATCACCCGCTGTCCCTGAAGGATCATGGTGTGTGCTCCAGGTTAGACCAGTTTGCCGTCTTCCAGAAGGAGTTCGCCATCCGCATACAGCCGTCCCCCCTGACGGAGGTCAAACACCATATCCCAGTGCAGCGCCGACACGTTGGTCCCGCCTGCCTGGGGGAAGGCATGACCCAGGGCCAGGTGAACGGTTCCCCCGATCTTTTCGTCAAACAGGGTGTTGCCCGTGTATTCCTGAATGTTTTCATTGGTGCCGATGGCAAATTCCCCCAGGCGGGAGGCCCCTTCATCCAGCTGGAGCATGGCCTTCAGGAAGGCTTCGTTTTCCGCAGCATAGGCTTCCACCACCCGTCCCTCCCGGAACACCAGACGGACACCCCGCACCTCCCTGCCGGAAAACATGGAAGGCATGTTGAAGGTGATCACCCCTTCTGTCGCGGTTTCCACAGGGCTTGTGAACACCTCGCCGCCCGGAAAGTTCAGCCGTCCGTCGTCGTTGATCCAGCTTCGGCCCTCCACACGCACCGTGAGGTCTGTCTCCGGCCCTTCCAGACGCAGGACCTTCGCGCCCTGAAGGCGCTGAATCAGGGCTTCGTTTTCCTCCCGCTTGCGCCGCCAGTAGGCCAGAGGATCCGGGTCGTTGAGGTGGAGGGCATGGAAAACGAATTCGGTGAAGTCCCGGAGGGACATCCGCGCCTCCTGTGCCTGGGTGGTGGTGGGGAAGAGGGTGATGCAGGCCTTGACTGCCCCCGAATCAATTTTTTGAATCCACTTCTCGGTGAGGGGTCTTCGGGCCTCCTGGACCATCCGAACCTTTTCCGGATCTCGCCGGGACTCTCCCCGGAGATTTCCCGGTGTCCAGATGTTGAGCACCGCGTGGACGTGGTCCAGCTCGGCCCGTTCCAGCGGCGAGACAAACCGGAGCTGTTCCGGGGAGGCTTTTTCATAAAACACATCAAGCAGGGACTCAAAACCGGAAAGACGGAGGTAAGGATGGGCCCCCGCCTCCAGGGCCTTCTCAAAGAAAGCCACCACCAGCGGCTCGGCCGGAATCCCGGCCGCAACCTTCACAATGTCTCCCTTTTCAAGCTGGAGACTGTGGTGAACCAGCACCTCCGCCCAGCGAAAAAATCGGGGATCCCACATGGTCTTCCTCCTGCGGGCTCTCCGTCCGCCACCGGCTCCGGAAACCCTCCCGAAAATCCTCCCACGTGCCCTCCCGGAGATGATGACGGATGGTCCTCATAAGATCCATATAGAACCACAGGTTGTGGAGGGTGAGGAGCCGGGGCGCCGACGGCTCCCCGGTTTTCAGCAGATGGCGGAGATACGCCCGGCTGTATCGGAGGCACACCGGGCAGGAACATTCCGGATCCAGAGGTTTCTCGTCCCGGGCATGGCGGGCGTTCCTGAGATTGAGTCGTCCCTCCCGGGTGAACAGGGTACCTTTCCGGGCGTTCCGGGTGGGCAGGACGCAGTCAAACAGATCCACCCCCCGGTCCACCGCGTCCACGATGTCCTCGGGATAGCCCACGCCCATCAGATATCGGGGGCGATCTCCCGGAAGGTGGCGTACGGCAGCCTCCACCGCCCGGTTTCGCTCCACGGAAGGCTCTCCGAAAGCCAGGCCACCGATGGCGTATCCGTCAAAGTCCATATCCGAAAGCTCCCGGGCGTGCTGTTCCCGGAGTTCCGGATAGACGCTTCCCTGGACGATGCCGAACACGGCGCCCCCATATCCCCCCTTCCGGTGATGGGCAAGGGCCCGGAGAGCCCACCGGGTGGTGCGCTCCATGTGGCGGCGGGCCTCATGGGCGGTCACGGGATATGGGGAAGGCTCATCCAGCACCATCCGGAGATCCACCCCCATGGCCTCCATGGCTTCCATCACCCCTTCCGGGGTGAGTCTCACTTCCTCTCCGTCATAGGGAGAACGGAACACCACCCCCTCCTCATCCACCGACCGGAGGGTGTCCATCCGGTACACCTGAAACCCTCCGGAATCCATGGCCACCACCCCCCGGAATCCTCCCATAAAGGTCCGCACCCCGCCAAGGGAGGCCACCACATCCACGCCGGGGCGAAGCATGAGATGAAACAGGTTGGTGATCAGAATTTCTGTCCCCAGCAGGGCCAGGTCATCCAGGTCCAGGCCCTTCACGGCGGCCCGGGTGGCCACGGGCATGAAGGCCGGTGTGTGGACAACCCGCCCGTCCGGAAGCTCCATGCGCCCGAGGCGGGCCTGTCCACGGGCTGTCAGAACCCTGAAGTTCACGAACCGCTCCCGTCCTGTTCCTGTCCGGTCGTGTCTTCCATGGCGTTGTTGTAAACCACCCGATACTGTTCCCGGAGTTTCCGCACCAGATCCTGCTCTTTCTCCCGGATCTTCAGGGCCTTGAGGCGCCCTTCCAGAAAGTTCCGGACCTCCTCAAAGGGACGGACTTTCCGGGGTTCAACCTTCTCCACGGTGAAGATCACCCAGGATGAGCCCACCTGCACCATCCGGGCCTCCCCTGGCTTCGCCGTGAAAGCGGCCCGGGCAAGGTCGGAGGGTTTGGTGGTTTTCCGGATCCGGTCTTCCACCACTGGAAGCCCCAGACTGTCCAGAGGGGTTCCCCGCTGCACGCGGGCAAACAGTTCGGCCGCTTTTGCCGAATCGGACACCACCACCTTCCGGATCACGGCGGTGGCGGGGATCACGAACTGCTTCTGATGGCGCTTATAGGCCTCCCGCAGCTCAGTCTCGCTCACCGTCACATTGTTGCGTACCTTTTCGTTCAGATACATCTGCACCAGAATTTTGCGTTTCTGGCGCTCCAGGGCCTCCTGCACGTCACTGCGGGCAAGGAATCCCTCATCCAGGGCAGCCCGGTAAAGGAGCTCCTGGGCCACCAGACGCTCAAGCAAGGCTTTCCGGGCCCGGGGATCCCGGTATCGCATCCGCTCAAAGGGAGGGAGACTCTGGATCACCTCATCCAGATCCACCTCGGTGATGGGGGTGCGTTCCACCCGGGCCAGCCATCCTTCATAGGTTTTCCGGAACACCCGCTCCGCCCCCTCCAGAGCATCCCGGGCATAGGGGCTGTTCGGAAAACGTACGGCCACCTCCTGATAGGCCCTGGCGGCTTCGGGATAGTTTTCCAGGCGCTCCTGGGTCAGCCCCCACAGATAAAGCCACCGGGCTTCCAGTTCCGCCGGAAGGCGGGGATGGCGGGTCTCTCGCAGGTTTTTCACCTCCAGCAAGCGGGCCAGGGCGAGCTGGGGCTTTTCCCGGTGGAGGAGTTCCACCTCCGCCAGATCCAGCAGGGCTTCCACCCGGTCCACGGTGAGGAGTTTCCGGGTGGCAAGGACGTCTTCCAGAACCTTGCGGGCAGCCTCCACATCGCCGTTCCGAAGAAGACTTTTCACATCAGCCTGCATGGGATAGGCAAGCAGCCACAGAAACAGCATCCCTTTTCCTCCTTTCTGGTTATCCGGGCACAAGCACCCAGAGAGCCCCTGCCACCAGAGGGACCCAGAGGTTGTCCCGTTCCACGAAATGTTCCACAAGAGCCGTTACCATCACCACCCCTCCGATCCGCAGCGGCGTGGCACCGGGAAGGAGGGAAAGGAGCAGCACGCCTGTGCCCACGAAGGCCAGACTTCCCTCCAGGGTTTTCTTCCGGATCCGGACGGTTCCCCGCTGACCGGCCCACCACGCCGCCGAGTCGGCAAAGACCAGGAGAAGAAACCCGGCCAGCGCCGCTTCTGGCGGGAAAAGGGTCACCAGAACGGCCGAGGCCAGGAGGTGCCAGAAGGCGTCGGTGAGCGCACCATCCCGCTCTTTCCCCTTGAGGAGCGGACCGAGATACCGGTTGAACAACATCCGCCCCCGCGGGGTGTGACGAAACCCCTCCACAACCACCGCCACACCAAAGGCCAGCCACACCAAGCGCTGGAACCCCGCAAACCCCCACAGCGGCAGGGCCAGGAGCATCAGACCGGACCCCAGATGGATGGCCTTGCGGGACAGCATCCCTCCCCGGTGAAGCACACCCATGAGGCCTCCCTTCCACCAGAGGAGGCGGGTAAGGGGCGGAACCTCACCCCGGGCCGGTCGGTCAGCGGGCATACGTCAGACTCCAGCGAAAGGAAGAACCGAGCTCCAGGTGGAACCGGTATCCGGCGGCAAACCGCAGGCGTCCATGACGGAAGGCAATGCCCAGACCGGGATTCCACCGATCCGCGCCCGCAAGCACCTGAAACGGAGGGGAGATGCGCCACACCAGCAGAAACGCCAGGTCCACGCCATAAGGACCGATCTGAAAGCTGGATCCCTCCGCCTGCCCATCCAGAAACATCCGGGAAAACACGCTCATCCGGATGCCGGGAGCAAGGACTTTGCGCACGCCAAAGGCCAGGTCAGGACGGGCATATTCCGTTGCATCGGGAAAACGCACCACCAGCGGAACCAGATTTTCCACGCCGGCGACAAGGCGCCACGTGTTCCGTTCCAGGCGATACCATCCATCCAGCCCCACACCATAGGCTCGCACAAAGGGGGAAAAGATGGCCATGCCCCGGCTCACCAGGC
>WFYF01000126.1 GCA_015490255.1 Caldifarciminota bacterium | reverse complement strand
GAGGTCAGCCCCCTCCACCCCCTGATACCGGACAGCCCGGAGGGTGAGGGCATAGGGGGGACGGGCCGCCTCCAGGCTCAGCGAGGCACCCCCGGTGAGGGGGAGAACGGAAGAAAAAAGGGGCCAGAAACCCAGGAAAACGCCGAAACTCATGGCACCACCACCCGGAGGGTTTGTTTCCCGACGAGAAGGAAATATACCCCGGGCCGCACCCGCCAGCGGATCTCGGTGCGCCCGCGCTGGGGGATCACCCGCACGGCCACCTGTCGGCCCAGCGGATTCCACACGGCGCGGGGGATGATGCTTCCGGAAAGAACCATCCGGACCCGGGAAGCCTCCAGCACGCGGGGGATTTCGGTCTCCACGGGGATTTCGGCCACCGCGACAGAGGGATCCAGGGTTTCCCGATTCAGGATCCAGTTGCCGTCGTCCAGGATCACCTGGACCACCGCGCCCGAAACCGGGAGGGCAAAGGTTTGCTCCCGCACCGCCTCGTTCCACAGCACCGCAAGGGTATCTGTGCTGTCGGCGAAGACCACCCGGAAGCGGATGGGCATCCGGAAGAAGGGGGCGTTTGCAGCCACCGTGGAGTCCTGAATCTGCCGGACGGTGATCCACAGGGTGTCTGCCTGCTGGTTCCACCCCCACCGGTAATGGGGAAATCCGGGGCTGGTGATCCATTCGCTGAAGAACCACACGAGGGACTGGCCATAAACGCTTTCCATCACCTGGCGGAAGTCGTCGGTGAGGGCGTTGCCGAAAGCGAAGTTCTGACCATACAGCCGCAGCCCGGCGAAAAAGGCCGAGTCTCCCATCACACCCCGGAGCATGTGGAGGACGAGCCCCCCTTTTGTATAGGTGTTGCAGGAGGAGAACAGGGCGGCCGGGGGGAGGATGGGGTCTGCCCAGCGAGTCTGGCACTGGTTGAGATAATAACTCATCTCGTTTGCGATGTAATCGGCATAGGCACCGGGATTGGAAAGGCTGTCCCGGTGGCCGATAAACAGGGCTTCGGTATAGGTGGCAAACCCCTCGTTCAGCCAGATGTGGTCAAAATCCCCGAGGGTGACCCAGTCTCCCCACCAGTGATGCCCCAGTTCGTGGGCCACGATCCAGTCCCGGGCTCCGGGGGTGGGAGAGAGGTCTGCGAGATAAGCGGTCATGGTCTGGTTTTCCATGGCCCACCCGGAAAGGACGCAGGTGTGGCCGTATTTTTCCTCGTGAAAAGGATAGAGACCGAAGAGGTCGGAAAAATACTGCATCATGTCCGGAAGGCTGGCGAATTCCACAGAGGCGTCTCCCACTTCGGTGGCATAGACATAGTTCCAGATGGGAATGGACACGACCCCTCCCCCCGTGTCCACCTGGGCGGTGTCCCGGAGGAGGGTGAAGTTGCTGGAAGCGGCAAAGTGGATGAGATAGCTGGCGATGGGATACTGGCTGGTCCAGGTGAAGGTCCAGGTGGCGGGATTTGCGGTGTCCGCGAAGGAGAGAAGGCCATTGGCCCCCACCAGCCAGCCGGCGGGAACCCGGAGGGTGAGGGTGAGGAGCACCTTGTCGTCCGGTGCGTCTATGGAAGCCAGCCATTTGCGCAGCCCATAGGGCTCGTTGTCGGTGAAAACGGTGTGGACGGGAGAACCTTCAAAATACATCCCCCCGCCCAGCCAGGTCGGTGCCGGAGGGGTGCCCTGATACACGACATCCACCGTATCTTCCGCGCCCCCTGAAAGGGCGAAAAACAGCGTATCGTTCCGGCGGGTGAAGGCGGCATCCTGGCCGTTGATCCGGAAGGTGTCAATGGTGTAGTTCGGGACGAGCATCAGATAGGCCGAATCCGCGAACAGACGCCGGATGCGGATGCGGTTGTGGACCTGGATGGTGGTGTTCGCGGGGTCCACCGTGAGGGTGGCCGCATAGGACTGGACGTCAAACCCCCGATCCTGGGGGGAGCGCGCAAGCCCCTCTGCAAGGAGGAGGGCGCGATCTTCGGCGCCGGAAGGAAAGGGAATCCCCGTGGTTTCCAGTTTGTGGGGAGACGGGATGGTCATGAGCATCAGTGCCAGGGCAATCACGCCGAACCTCCTTTTGGGTTAAAGTATACAGGTCCCCCAAAGGCGGGGCAAATGGCGCATGTTGCGTTCATCCCGCTCATGTCCGAAAATACCGCCCCGGGTGATAGCCACCTGGGGACCCCGAATACGACCCGAAGTTCATTCTGAACTTCGGCTCCGTCCCGTTGACACTCCCCGCCGGGACGTGGATCATTGGGCCATGACACCTCCCGGCCGTCCCTGGCTTTTCCTGATGGTGGGCCTTCCCGGTGCGGGGAAGAGCACCCTGGCCCGGCATCTGGCCGCCTGGCTGGGACCCCATGGGGTTCACCTGGAATCCGACCGCATTCGCAAAATCCTTGCCGGATGG
>WFYF01000125.1 GCA_015490255.1 Caldifarciminota bacterium | reverse complement strand
GTGGGGGAGGGGGAAATGCCCGGAGTCTTGTCCGAACTTCAGATCCTCTGGCTGGAAAGTTCCGAACCTTTCCTTTATGCTTTGGGGCATGAAGACCCTCACAGAATACTGGACCTTTCACACCCGGAAACGCCGGGAGATCATCCACATCACCGAGCGGGTCCGGGAGGTGGTGAGAAAGAGCGGCATCCGGGAGGGCATGGTGCTGGTGAGCGCCATGCATGTCACGGCGGGGGTGTATGTGAACGACAATGAGCCCGGCATCATCGCGGACATCCTGGACTGGCTGGAGCAGCTCGCGCCCGCCCGTCCGGATTATCGCCATCACGCTACCGGTGAAGACAACGCCGATGCCCACCTCAAGGCCCTCCTCATCCATCACCAGGTGGTGATCCCGGTCACAAACGGGGATCTGGACCTCGGACCCTGGCAGCGGATTTTCTATGCCGAGTTTGACGGACAGCGGCCCAAACGGGTCCTGGTGAAGGTGATGGGAGAATGAGTGCACTCCGGACACTGGTGATTGATCCCCTGGGGATTCTTTTCCCCGGGGACTACAAGGCCCGGGCCCTGAAAGACCTGGCCACCGAGGTGTGCCGGCGGTTTTTTGTTTTCGGAAAGGAAGATTCTCTGGAGAAACTCCTGGATTCCCGGATCCGGGTGCAGCTGGAATCCCCCCATGTCCGCTGGCCTCCCATCATGGAGCTGGTGGCCCTGACCATCCGGGATTTTGGCCAGCGGGAAAAGATCTCCATCACGGGACAGCATCTTCGGGAACTCCTGGAATTCTATAAGGACAAGCTGGTGGAACACGCAAGCCTTTCCCAGGAAGCCCTCCAGTTCCTGGAATGGGTGCGAAACAACGGGATTCAGGTTGTGGTGGTGGCGAATATGGACAAGGAAATTCTGGACCGGCTGATGGCCAAAGCCGCCGCGGAGCATCTCATCGCCCTGTCTCTGGCCGCCAGCCAGTTCGGTGTGGGCATGCCCAACCCCCTGATGGTGGAATATGCCCTTCTGTATGCCCGGACCGGCCCCCACGAGGCCGTGTTTGTGGGTTCATCCCCCTACCACAACCTGAACGTGGCCAAATTGTTGAAAATGCCCTATCTCCATTTCGGCAAAGCACCGGAAGGGCTGGATCTGGTGGCCCATCCGGATCTGGAAAGTCTCCGGAGCCATCTCGGTCGGCTTTTCGCAGAAGCGCCGGCCTCAGGTTGATTTGAGGGCCATCATCTCAATTTCCACCAGGGCATCTTTGGGCAGGCGAGCCACCTCCACCGCCGCCCGGGCCGGATAGGGGCTCTGGAAGAAACTTTCATACACCTGATTCATGACCGGAAAGTCGTCCATGTTCGCAAGATAGACCGTCACCCGGACCACGTGGGAGAGGTCACACCCCGCCGCCTCCAGCAGGGCCTTTGCGTTCTCCAGAGCCTGACGGGTCTGGGCCTCCACGCCTTCAAGCAGCTCTCCCTCCGGGGTCATGCCCAGCTGTCCGGAGACGAACACCCACGGCCCCACCTGAAGGGCGGGGCTATAGGGGCCGATGGCCTGGGGTGCGCGAGAGCTGGTTACGGTTTTGCGAATCATGAGACCCTCCTGGTTTCAAGGATGTTTTCAATCTCCCGTATGCGCTCTTCCAGCGCCTCCCGGGAGGGGCTTTCCCCCACCAGCCGGATCACCGGTTCGGTGTTGGAAGGCCGGACATGGATCCAGGTCTCACCCCACCGGAGATACACCCCGTCTTCTCTCTGAACTTCTTCCGCATCCAGGTTTTCCGCAAGCCCTTCTGGCAGCCTTCTTCCCGGAACTTTCTTCTTCACCCGGAAGCGGGGGGTAAACCGGAACAGGGTTTCGCCTTCCATCGCGAGGGCATAAGCCCCCAGCACTGCGGCGAGCAACCCGTCCCGGCAGGCGTTCCATTCGGGCCAGATCACCCCGCCGTTACCCTCACCACCGAAGTCAGCCCCCACGGTGTGCATGCGGGCCAGGACATTGGCTTCTCCCACCGGCGCCCGGATCACCTCCACTCCGGCCTCCCATGCGGCCTCGTCCACCCATCGGGAGGTGGAGAAGTTCGCCACCACCGGTCCCCGGATCCGGCCCCTCCGGGCAAGGAACCGGAGGATCACCGGCAGGGTGGCCTCCTCGGAAAGCACCCCCTCACGGGCCAGGCCCAGAACCATCCGGTCTCCATCCGGATCGCTGGCCACCCCGTATGGGGCATATTCGTTTTTGAGGGCGGCATCCAGGAGCACCAGCGCGGAAGGCATGGGCTCCGCCGGTCGGGGGAACCGGCCCTGCGGCGTGGTGTGGAGAGGGATCACCCGGGCTCCCCGTTCCTCCAGGAGCCGGGGGAGCAGGGCATAGGTGGCCCCGCCTCCCGCATCCACCAGCACCGAAAGCGTATTGGGGAGTTTTTCGGGGAGAAAACCGTTCAGAAAAGCGTGAAACGCTTCGCGATACCGCTGCGCCAGGTTGATCTCCTCCACGGTGCCCACCCGGTCCCAGGAGACGTATTCCGGGGCATCTTCCAGCCGTTCCGCGATGGCGTTGATCTCTGTGGCCCGGGGAAACCGCCCTTCCGGATGAAGGAATTTCAGGGCGTTCCATTCGGGGGGGTTGTGGCTTGCCGTGATCACCACCCCCCCCGTGTTGAGGTGACGCACACCCCACACCAGGACGGGTGTGGGCACCACGCCAGCCCGCAGCACCCGGAATCCCCGGAACAGGGCAGCGCTTTCCACCAGGGCCTGCAGGGCCGGTCCGTGAAGCCGGGTGTCCCGCCCCACAAGCACCTCCCGCACGCCCTGCTCCTCCAGCCAGGAAAGATAGGCGTGGGTATGGCGAAGGATCACCTCCGGGGTGAGATCTTCTCCCACCACCCCCCGGAGTCCGGAAACCGAAAACAGCGGCATGCTCAACCTCCTGATGGGAACAAGGATAGACGCTGGAAAAGGAACCGTCCACTTCCAGGGGGCTTGTCAGAAAAATCTCAAATGTTTGTTACAGCATAAAGCTCCCTGCAGGAGCGTTCTCCCTCCCCCTTGACGGGTCAGTAAACACGTAGATTGGGTCATAGGGCCACATGTGGGAAAACCCCACAAAATACCTCCCCAGCGAATCCAGGGCGGGCCAGTCGGTGAATTCCCCCGAAGCGCACCGCTTCTTCTCCCCTCGTCCGTGAAATAGCAACCCACATACCCTCCAGCGCTCTCCGGTCCCTCATACACCAGACAGTAGCCCACAAACACCACGCCGTTCCCGAAATCCTTCACGTATCACGTAAGGGTCTTTGGACAGCGGGCTCTCCGGCACTGCCCCGAGTTCTTTGAACGTATACCGTTTCAGCACCTTCCCGTCCTTCACGAAGGCAAAGCCATCCGGCGAGGGACGGAACTCCACGCCGTTGTGCAGGCGGACGGGCTTGTATTTCGGCTGATACGCCGGCGCCTTCGGTGCATCCGCCACGAGAAACAGCAGACTCAAAGCAAACAGCATGATCCACCTCCTGTTCGTGTCGCCTGAAAATGTATACCGCCGGATGCAGAAAAACAACCGTCCGGAGCCCTCTCCACAGGACGTTCCCACGGGGAACCTGTATACTTAACCCATGCGCCCCCGGGTTCTGATCGCCATCCCCGTGCGGAACGAAGAGGCCACGCTGGAGGCGGTGCTCCGGGGCTGTGTGGCCACCGGACACGAAGTGCTGGTGGTGGATGACGCCTCCACCGACCGCTCCCCGGAGATCGCCCGGCAGTTTGCCCGGGTGATCCGTCACCCGGAACCCTCCGGATACGGCGCGGCCCTCCGGACCGCCTTTCGCCACGCCCTCCGGGAAGGCGTGAACGTCCTGATCACCCTTGACGCCGACGGCCAGCACCCCCCGGAATGGATTCCTCGCTTTCTGGAAGCCCTGGAACGAACCGGTGCCGACGTGGTCTCCGGGAGCCGCTATCACCCCCGTTCTCCCCGGGTGGACACCCCCCCGCCGGAACGCCGGAAGGTGAACCGGTGGATCACCTTCTATCTCCGGCGTTTCTGGAGGCTTCCCATCACCGATGCCTTCTGTGGCTATAAGGCCTATACCCCCCGGGCCCTGGCTCTCCTCCAGGACCTGGAGGAGCCCGGCTACGGCATGCCCCTGGAAGCCTGGCTGCGCCTGTCCTGCGGGGGTGCGCGCATCGCGGAGATCCCGGTCCCCCTGCTCTATCCTCAGCCTCAGCGGCAGTTCCCGGGGGAGATCCGCCAGATGTGGCTCCGCTGGCACTATTACGCCGCCGTGATCCGGAAAACCCGGGAAGCCCTCCTCGCTGTTGAAGAAAAACCATGATGACTCTGGCGCTGATCCTTCTGACCCCGGGCACACCGGCCGAGATCGTGGCCCGGATTGAAAACCTCTATCGCGGGCGCACCGCCCACGCCATCGCCCGGATGGAGATCCAGACCGAAGCCTGGCACCGGACCCTGAAACTGGAGATGTGGTCCCGGGGACGGGACACCGCCCGGATCGTGATCCTGGCCCCGCCGAAGGAACGGGGCGTGACCACCCTGCAGCTCGGGGACGTGATCTGGAACTATATCCCCCGCCTGCGCCGGCGGATCAAGATCACCGAAGGCATGCTCGCCGAATCCTGGATGGGCAGCCACTTCACCTATGACGATATGGTGAAGGAAACCCGGATTGAATCCCTTTATGTGTTCCGCATCCTGGAACGCCGCGGGGACACGCTGGTGCTTGCAGGGCTACCCCGGGAAGACGCACCGGTGGTGTGGGGGAAGATCGTGTATACCCTTCTGGAATCCTCCCTGGTCCCCCTCCGGGTGGACTATTACGACGAGGAGGGCGACCTGGCCCGGGTGATGACCTTTTCGGATGTCCGCAAGGTGAAGGATCGTCGGATCCCCTTCCGCCTGCGCCTGCGTCCGGCCGATCGGGACGAATACACCGAGGTCGTGTATGAGAAGTTGGAACTGGACGTGCCCATCCCTTCCCGGATGTTTTCGCCCCAGGCCCTGGGGGATTGAGGGATGATCTTCTTCCTTGCGCGCCTGGCCTGGCGCAACCTGTGGCGCAACCGGCGAAGAACCCTTCTGACCCTCTCGGCCATGGTGCTGTCGGTGGCCTTCCTCATCCTGATGCTCTCGGCGTGGGAAGGCATGATGGACGACACCCTTGCTTCGGTCACCCGCACCTATTATGGCCATGTTCAGATCGCCCGGGAAGGATATTTCACCCACCCCGTGGTCTGGAAAACCGTCCCTGAAACGCTTGTGGACTCCGTCTCCGGTCTTCCCGAGGTGATGGCCGCGGCCCCCCGGGCGGAAGCATGGGGGCTGTTCGTGGGGAAGGACGCCACGGCAGCGGGGAGGTTGCTGGGGGTGGACCCGGCCCGGGAGAGCGAGGTGACGTGGCTCCCTGCCCTCATTCAGGAGGGCCGGTTTCCGGGACCGGGAGGCGTGGCCCTGGGGGCGGATCTCGCCCGGAGCCTGGAGGTGGGCGTGGGCGACACCATCGGGGTCCTGGGACAGGCGGCCGACGGTTCCATCCTGGCCGAGAACCTGGTGGTGACGGGGGTTTTCCGCTCCGGCAATCCCCTGCTGGACCGCCAGACCGCCCTCCTGGACCTCCGGGAACTCCAGCATCTTCTGGGACTTCAGGGAAAGGTCCACACGGTGGTCCTTCGCCTCCGCGATCCCCTGAAAGCCGGCGTCTGGAAGGATCGGCACACACCGGCCATCCGGGAAGCGGGGATGGAAGCGTATTCCTGGATGGATTTTCTTCCCGCCATCGCCTATATCGTCCGGATCTGGCGGGCGAGCGAAAGCCTGTTCGGGATGCTCTTCTATTTCGCCGTGGTCCTGGTGTCCCTGAACACCCTGTATATGATGTTCTTTGAGCGGGTCTATGAATTCGCCGTGTGGATGGCCATGGGCCTCGGGCGGCGGAACCTGTTCGGGATGATTCTTCTGGAGGGGGTGTGGCTTGCGGGGATGGCCTCCCTTCTCGGCGGTGCGCTGGGCTTGCTCCTTTCCCTGATCCTTCACCTCCACCCGGTGGATCTCTCCCGGTGGCTGGAACCGGTGCGGTATGCCGGGGCGGTGATCCCTCCCCGGATCTATGCTGTTCCCAACCGGTTCAGCGTGGGGCTCCCGGTGGTTCTCCTGTTTGTGGAAGCCGTGCTCCTGGTGCTTTTCCCCGCCCGGAGGCTCCGGCACATCAACGTCCCGCAGGTGATCCGGGAGGTGCGCTTCTGACATGAATCTGATGCGGTTTGCCTGGCGCAACCTCTGGCGGAACCGCCGCAGAAGCCTGCTCCAGGTGCTGGCCATTGCGGGGGCGATCTATCTTTCCACCTGCTTTGAAAACCTGGCCATGGGGGAATATGAAGACATCATCCGGATGGGGGTGCGCACCGGGAGCGGGCATGTGGCCGTATACCGGAAAGGCTATCTGGAGGAACGGAGATTCAACCTGCATTTTCCCCTCGGGCCGTGGGTGGATTCCCTGAAAGGCCTTTCGGGGGTGGAAGGGGTGTTTCCCCGGCTGTATGTCCCCGGTCTGGCCCGTTC
>WFYF01000124.1 GCA_015490255.1 Caldifarciminota bacterium | reverse complement strand
CCTTTAATCTCCGCCGGGTTCCCCGACAGGGGAGAAACCCGTGCCCCACCCCTTGCCTGGCAGCGCGCCCGCACCGTTGCCCTCCTCTGCTGACTTTCTCTATACAGTCCTGATCCCCCGTTCGGGGGTGATGATCCCCTGAACCCGAAAACCAAGGAGTTTTCTTATCATGAACACCTTTTCAGGTCGGCACCACCGACCGGCAGACAACGAACGACAGGAGGTTCGGTCATGATGATCTGGATGTTCCTTGCCCAGATGGGTGGAGGAACCCTGACCTATCCGGAAGCCCTCCAGCGGGCGCTGGCGGCCAATCCCACGCTGGAACAGGCCCGGCTGGAAGAACGGGCGGCTGCGTCCCGGGTGCTTCCGGCCCTTCTGCCTCCCGATCCCATGGTGGGCTATACGTGGGATCCCATGGAGGCTCCCTGGAGCGAGCTGGGGTGGATGGTGGCCCAGCGCACCCCTTTCCCCCTGGTTCTCTGGGAAAACTACCGCGCAGCCCAGGCCCGGCGGGATCTGGCATCCTGGCGGGTGGCTTCGGTCCGGAGCCGGGTCCTCTTTGAGGTCTCCCGGGCCTATGCGGATCTTGCCTATGCCAGGGCACTGATCCGGTATATCCAGGACTATCAGAGACGGCTGGAAGAAGCCACAGAGGTCGCTGGAAGACGCTATGAAACCGGACGTCCCCTGATGGAGGCCACCCGCTTTGAGGTGGAGCGCCTCCTTCTGGAGGCCCAGCTGGAAAAGGCCCGGGCCATGGAAGACGCAGCGCGGGCGCGCCTTCAGGCTCTGCTGGATCTGGACACCCTTCCGGCGGTGGAGGGGATTCCGGAGGACAGCTTTTCTCCACCTGAGGCGCCGAGTCTGCCCCAGGAGCAGGGCCGGCTGCTTGTGAGCCTCCGCTTTCGGGAGAACCGCCGGGCTCTGTGGAACTTCCTCCCCTCTTTCCAGGTCCAGGTGATGCAGATGGAACGAACGGGCATGACCATGACCCAGGCCATGCTCACCGTGCCCCTCCTGTTCCCTTTCAAGCAGCTCTCTCTCTACCGATCCACGTCGGCCATGCTCGCCGCTGCCCGGGCAAATCAGAGAGAGGCGGATCTGACCACCCGGTCGCTGGTGGAAAGCCTCACCGCCCGTATCCGGGCGCTTGCTATCCGGAAAGCCCGGCTGGAAGAGGCCCTTCGGGAGGTGGAGACGCTCCTTGCCTCGGTGGAGGAGGCCTTCACGGCGGGGAAGCGCAGTTATCTGGAATGGCTGGATGTGTATGGCAGGCGCTTTGAAATTCTGAAAAACCTGGACGAAACCCGGCGGGATCTCTTTGTCACCCGGGTCCAGCTGCGGGCCCTTTACGACCGCTGGGATGTGCAATGAAAAAAGGAGGAAGGACCATGTTCGGCCTTCGTTTGAACCCTTCAGGCCAGCTGATCTGGCTTGGGCTTTTGTTGCTGTTCGCGGGGCGTCTTTCCGCCCAGCACAGCGGTCATGCGGCTTCTACGGAGCACCCGGCTCCGGCAAAACAGACGGATGCCGGGGCGGGTCAGGAGGCGTCCATGCCGGAAGGCTATGGCATGGTGCAGCTCGTTCCGGCCATCCGCCAGGCCATCGGTGTGGCGGTGTCAAAGGTGGAGCGGGGAACGGTGCAGAAGGAACTGCGGCTTGCCGGAGAGGTGCGCACGCCGGAGGATCGCCGGGTGTCCATCACCCTCCGGGTGGACGGATGGATCACCCGTCTTCTGGCAGACTATGAGGGGAAAACCGTTCGGAAGGGGGATACTCTGTTCTGGCTCTATTCCCCCACCCTCGCCGAGGTGCAGGAGGAGCTCCTTCAGGCCAGAGCCCGCGGGGATGCCCGCCTGGAGGCCCGGGTGCGCACCCGTCTCCGGCTTCTGGGCGTTTCCCCGGAGGTGATCGCCTTTCTGGAAACCCGGGACACGGTGCTCTATGAAGTTCCTTTCCTGAGCCCCCTTTCTGGCGTGGTGATGAACAAAAAGGTGGTGGAGGGAGACCGGGTCCGTCCGGGGCAGAAGGCTTTTGAGGTCGTGGATCTCTCCCGGGTTTGGGTGGAGGCTTTTCTCCCCGAAAAAGATCTGGCCTTTGTCCGGGAAGGAGACCGGGTGGAGGTCTCCCTGATTGACGGCACCACCCTTACCGGCACGGTGATCTTTCTTTCTCCCACCGCGGAAATCCGCACAAGAACTCTCCAGATGCGGGCGGAATTCCCCAATCCCGGTATGAAACTCCGCCCCGGGATGAGCGCGGTGCTCCGGATCGCCCGGACCCTGTCGGGTGTGCTCCGTGTTCCCCGGGACGCGCTGGTGTGGACCGGGAACTCCTGGATCGTGTTCGTGGAGACATCTCCCAACCACTTTATGCCCCGGGAGGTGGAGGTGGCTGCCCTCACCGACACCTGGGCTGCCATCACCGAAGGCCTTTCAGAAGGAGAAACCGTGGTGTCCCAGGGAACCTTCCTGCTGGATGCCGAGAGCCGGCTTTCCGTCACCGGTGGAGGAGGACACGCGCACTGATGAGAAAGCCGAGAACCATTACAAGGACAAAAAGGAGCTTTTGACCATGATCCGCGCGTTGATTGACTGGTCCTTCTGGAACCGAGGGCTGGTGTTTTTGCTCACGGTCCTCGCCATGATTCTGGGGGCCATGAGCCTGTCCCGGACACCCCTGGATGCCATCCCGGATCTCACAGATCCCCAGGTCATCCTGCACGTGTCCTGGATGGGACGAAGTCCGGACCTGATGGAAGAACAGGTCACCTATCCCATCACCAGCCGGCTGGTGTCTGCCCCCGGCGTGAAAACCGTCCGGGGCTATTCCATGTTCGGCAACGCCTTCGTTTATGTGATCTTTGAAGAAGGCACGGATCTCTACTGGGCCCGTTCCCGGGTGCTGGAATATCTGGCTCAGGTGCAGAAAGACCTTCCTCCCGAGGCGGAGGTCACCCTGGGACCGGATGCCACGGGACTGGGCTGGGTGTTTCAGTATGCCCTGGTGGACACCACCGGACGGTGGAGTCTGGCAGACCTCCGGACGTTTCAGGACTGGTATCTCCGGTATGCCCTCCAGGCGGTGCCGGGAGTTTCGGAGGTGGCCAGCGTGGGTGGCCTGGTGAAGGAATATCAGGTGATCGTGGATCCGGCGAAACTCGCCACCCACGGGCTTTCTATCCGGGATCTGATGCGGGCCGTTCGCATGGCCAACCGGGATGTGGGCGGGCGGAATTTTGAGTGGGAAGGCCGGGAAGTGATCATCCGGGGACTGGGGTATGTCCGGACGCTGGAGGACATTGAAAACACCGTGGTGGGCTGGGGTCGGGACGGAAGGCCCGTTTATGTGAAGGACGTGGCCCACGTCCAGTTCGGTCCTGCGCCCCGCCGGGGGGTCACGGATCTCAACGGCCGGGGCGATGTGGTGGGCGGTGTGGTGGTGATGCGCCAGGGAGAAAACGCCCTCCGGGTGATCGGTCGGGTGAAGGAGAAACTCCAGGAAGTTCAGGCCATGTTTCCCGAAGGGGTGAAGGTGGTCACCACCTATGACCGGAGCGAGCTGATCTATAAGGCCATCGGGGTGCTTCTCCGTGCACTGGTGGAGGAGTCCATCATCGTGTCCCTGGTGGCCATTGTGTTCCTCTGGTCCGTGCGGAGCGCCCTGGTGGCCATTTTCCTGCTCCCGGTGGCCATCCTCCTCTCCTTCATCCCCATGGCGGGGATGAAGATCACGGCCAACATCATGAGCCTGGGAGGCATCGCCATCGCCCTGGGGGCCATGGTGGATGCGGCGGTGGTGATGATTGAAAATGCCCACAAGCGCATTGAAGAGGCCCAGAACCGGAAGGGAGGACGACTTACCTATCAGGAACGCCTCCAGGCCATCCACCAGGCCACGGTGGAGGTGGGACGTCCCCTCTTCTTCTCCCTCCTGGTGATCACCGTGTCTTTCCTCCCGGTGTTTGCCCTGGAGGCCCAGGAAGGCCGCCTGTTCAAGCCCCTCGCCTTCACCAAAACCTTTTCCATGCTCTTTGCCGCCATCCTCTCGGTGACCCTGGCGCCCGCCCTGCTCTCCATCCTGATCAGTCCCGAGGTGGCGCCCGAGCACAAAAACCCGGTGAACCGGATTCTCTACAGGCTCTACGCTCCTCTCGCCCGGCGGGTTCTGAGCCATCCGTGGCGGGTGATCACCGGGGCGGTGGTGGTGTTTCTCCTCACCATTCCCGTGGCCCGGCGGATCGGGTCGGAGTTCATGCCGCCCCTTGAAGAGGGGAGCATCCTCTATATGCCCACCACCCTGCCGGGGCTTTCCGTGACCGAGGCCCGGAAGATCATCCAGTTTCAGGACAGCATCCTGATGACCTTCCCGGAGGTGAAACTCGTTTTTGCCAAAGCGGGGCGAGCAGAAACCGCCACGGACCCTGCGCCTCTCTCCATGATTGAAACCGTGATCCTGCTCAAGGACCCGAAGGAGTGGCGTAAGGGGATGACCTTTGAGAAACTCGTGGAAGAGATGGACAGCGTGCTGAAAGTCCCCGGATTCCCCAACATCTGGACCATGCCCATCAAAAACCGGATTGACATGGTCACCACGGGGATCCGAACCCCGGTGGGGGTGAAGATCTATGGACCCAGCGTGGAGACCCTCCAGATTCTGGCCAACCAGGTGGAAATGCACACGAAAATGCTTCCCGAAGTCCGGAGTGTGGTGGCCCAGCGGGTGCTGGACAACCTCTATCTGGACATCCGACCGGACCGGCAGAAGCTGGGGCTCTATGGACTGCGTCTGGAAGACGTCAATCAGGTGGTGGAAATGGCCCTGGGGGGGCTGATGGGCCTGCCCATTTATAAGGGCCGGGAGCGCTACCGGATGATTGTCCGTCTTCCCCGGGATCTGCGGGACGACGTGGAATCCATCCGGAACATCCCCATCACCCTGCCCGGAAAACCGGGATCCTGGGTTCCCCTGGCCGAGGTGGCGGACATCCGGCTCCGGAAAGGTCCCAACCTGGTGCTTTCGGAAGATGCCGTTCCGGTGGTGTTTGTGTTCGTGGATGTGAAAACCGACGACCTTGGCGGGTTTGTGCAGCGCCTGCGTTCCATGCTGGACGAGCAGCTGGATCTTCCTCCGGGATATCGCCTCAGCTTTTCGGGGCAGTATGAGTATATGGCCCGGGCGAACAAGCGACTGGCCACCATTCTTCCCATCACGCTGGCGGTGGTGTTCCTTCTGCTTTTCCTGAATTTCGGGCGGATGCTGCCCACCCTGGCGGTGATGCTCACCCTGCCCTTTTCCCTGGTGGGAGGCATCTGGCTTCTCTGGGCCCTGAAATACAACTTCTCCGTGGCTGTGGGGGTGGGGGTGATCGCCCTCCTTGGCGTGGCCGCGGAAATCGGGGTGATCCTCTGGATGTTCATGGACCGCTATCGGGAGGAATGGGAGGCCAGAGGCCGCCTGAAAACCCTGGAGGACCTGAAGGAGGCGATTTTCGCCGGCGCGGTGGAACGCCTCCGGCCGGTGATGATGACGGTGATGGCCCTCCTCTTGGGGCTTCTTCCCCTGATGTGGGGGCACGGCCCCGGAGCGGGCATCATGAAGCGCATCGCGGCGCCCATGTTCGGCGGGATTCTTTCCACGGCGTTCCTCACCCTCTTCGTGCTCCCGGCGGTGTATTATCTCATCTATGCCCGGAGAATCCGGAGCATGGCGGAACGGGAGCGCGAGGCGTGAAACCACATACATCCATGGGGTATTTGACAGACCCCATCCGGGGGTGTATACTTCTCCCGGGTATGAAGTACAGCAACCTCAAAAAGGAGGAGCAACCATGAAAAACCTCACCACACTTGCAGGAACCCTGCTGCTCGTGGGAACCCTGTCCGCCCAGCCCATGCCCATGGGGGGTATGGGCGGCATGAGCGGCATGGGCGGGATGATGGGGATGCACGGGATGATGATGGGGGGTATGATGGGCATGCACGGGATGATGGGGACGAAGTTCCCCCACCTTCTCATGAAGGCCCGGCGGATGGCTCCCGATAAAGCAGAGGTCCTGAAGGACCTCGCGGGTCGGCGCATGCCCGAGTGGATCCGGGCCAAGGCCGAGGTTCAGGTGGCCGCCTTTGAACTGCAGCAGGCGCTGTCCAGCGCAAACGTCTCCGACCGGGATCTTGCCAAAGCCTTTGAGCGCTATGAAAAGGCCCGGGCCGCGCTGGCAAAACTCAACCGGGATGCCGTTCTGGAACTCCGGAAAGTTTTGGGGGCTGAGGCCTTTGCCCGCCTGTTCAGCATGCCCATGATGGGTTCCATGATGGGAACGCCGGGCATGCCCTCGCCGAAGATGCAGGAGATGATGCAGCGGATGGGCCAGATGCCCATGATGCCGTCCACCATGGACGGACAGATGCCCGATGGAAAGAAAGAATGAGGGCTGAATTCCGGAAGGCATTGCCGGGGGACGGGGCGGCCGCCCCGTCCCCCCTCACAGGGAGGAAAACACGATGATGTGGGGCATGGGATGTTGTGGAGGCTGGGGAGGCCTGGGCATGATTCTCGCGGTGGTGTTCTGGGGTGTTGTGCTCTATGGTCTCTTCCTTCTCTTTCGCTCTTTTTCCACCTCCAGGCCTTCGGGAATGACAGGTCCGGAGGGTCTATCCCGCCGGGATGCACTGGAAATCCTGAAGGAACGGTATGCCCGGGGAGAAATTACCCGAGAGGAATTTCTGAACATGAAGAAAGACCTGGAGGAAACACCGTGATCGGTGCAAAGCAGCCCCCGCTGTGGATTTTCGGCGTGCTGCTGGCCCTGCCCCTTGGGGCCCAACCCTGGATGCGCGGGGGGCCCTGGATGCGTTCGGGCTGGATGCGTGTCCGGATGCAGGCCATGCACACTCTTCCTGCGGAATACGCTCGCATGACCAACCCCCTCAAGCCCACCCCGGAGCGGATTGCCGAGGGAGGCCGGCTCTATCAGCAATACTGCGCGTCCTGCCACGGTCCGGAAGGGTGGGGAGATGGTCCGGCGGGGGAGAGTCTCCAGCCGGCGCCCACCCCCCTCGCCCACACCATGATGATGCCCATGACCACGGATGGATACGCGTTCTGGCGCATCCGGGAAGGGGGCCAGGCCTTCGGGTCGGCCATGCCGGCGTGGAAGGATGTGCTCACCGACGAGCAGATCTGGGCGGTGATCCTGTATATGCGGGCGGGGTTTCCCCCGGTGGATACCGTTCGTTCGGGTTCGGAAACCCCGCAGGAGGAAAAGCAGGAATCGGAGCCATGAGACCCGGTCAGGGGCGGCGTTCCGGAGGCTCCCGGGGAGGTGTTTCCCGGGATGCCCTTCTGGGACTCACGCTGGTCGTTGTGGGTCTGGCAGGTCTGCTTTTCCTCCCGAATTCTTTTGCCTTTTATCGGGGCAGGTCCTGGCCCGGGTGGGGGCACGGTCCCATGATGTTCGTGGGAAACGTGGAGGAAAACAATCCCCTTCCCCGAACCGACTCGGTGCTGGCGCGAGGTCGCTGGGTGTATGAAACCTTCTGTGCCAGCTGTCACGGCATCCGGGGGTGGGGAGACGGTCCAGCGGCGGCTCTCTTCCCTCCTCCTCCCGCGCTGGCCGCCCTCGCCCGGGTCCCTGCCCTCCCGGATGGATACTGGTTCCAGAGGATCCGGGACGGAGGACGTCTGGGCGGCACCGCCATGCCGGCCTTTGACAGCCTCCTCACGGAAGAAGACATCTGGAGTGTGGTGGCCTATATTCGTGCAGGGTTTCCCCTGTCT
>WFYF01000123.1 GCA_015490255.1 Caldifarciminota bacterium | reverse complement strand
TGGAGGTTCAGTACGCCTACAGCTATCCTTACGGCCGGCGGGACGTGTTTGATCCGTCCCAGCGGGTTTCCCTGCGATTCTATCAGATCCGTTTCGGAATCCGTGCCCGGGCCACGCCGGACGTGGTGGAGGAGCCCGGTCGGGAGCTGGTGCGGATTCGTCTCCTGGTGTCCACCCGCACTCCGGTCCGGCGATGGCGGCTGGTTCTGCGGCGCACCACCGGGGAACTGGTGAGGACGTTTGAGGGGACGGGTGATCCACCCCTGCAGGTGGAGTGGGATGGACGGGACGGTTCCGGCCGGGTGGTGCCCGAAGGAACGTACGGCTATACGCTGGTGGTGGAGGAAATCACCGGGCAGGTTCACACCGCCCGGGGGAAACTGGTCCGGTTCCTGGCGCTGGAAGAATGATGAACTTTCTGGGGATTGTGCTGGTTGCGGCCCTCACCCCTTCAGCGGCGGATCAGTTTTTCCGGGCGGAGGCGGCCTTTGCCCGGGGGGAGGTGGCCCGGGCAGAGTCCCTCTATCAGGATCTTCTTGCCACGTTTCGGGGTACGCCTTATGAAAAGGAGCTCCGTTTCCGTTTGCTGGAGGTTCGGGTGCACCGGGGGGATTTCCGGCGGGTGCGGCGGGAGGCGAAGGGTCTGCTAAAGCAGGTGGCGGGGACCTATCTGGAACCCCCGGTGCTGGTGGTGCTGGGCCTCACCTATCTGTTTGACCGGGACACCCTCCACCTCCGGGAGGTGGCCGAGCGCCTGCGGACCTATCCGCTGTTTGAAGAATACTGGGGGTATCCTCTGGTGCTGGGTGTCTTCCACTATCTTTCTGGAGATCTGGAAGCGGCCAAGGCGGATTTTGCATCGGTCCCCACGCCGCTGGGCCAGCTCCTGGCCGCCCGGGTGATGACCGAGCTGATGGAGCCCCGGGAGGCCCTGGAAGTCTATCAGAAGCTGAAAGCCGAGCTCCCCGGGGATCTCAAGGCTCTGGCGGACTACGGCATGATTGAAACCCTCCTGCTTTATGGGGATCCTTCCGGAGCAGCGCTGAAGGCCCGGGGGTTTCTTTCTGACTATCCGGACCATCCCTTCCGTCCCCGGGTGCGGTTTTTGCTGGGTGTGGCGGCCTTTCTCAACGAGGACCACGAGACGGCCTATACCACCCTGAAGGATCTCGCGGCCGATACGTCTTTCTCCCAGGCACCTTATGCCGCCTATTTCGCCGGGGTGGCCCGGTTTCATCTTGAGCGCGCCGATACGGTTCAGGTCTATGCCCTCCTGCAGCAGGCCCGGGCCTTCAAGGAAGACGCCCTGCTCAACGCGATGGCCACGGTACAGATGGCCAACGCCGCCTGGGCCAACGGGGACACCGCCCGGGTGATGGCCCTTCTGGAGCAGCTTCCTTCGGTGTTTGCCCTCATCGGGGAGGGTGAGGTGGGGGACTATATCGCAGCGGCGGTGGCCAAGGAACTTCAGGCCTGGGATGAGGCCATCCGGTTTGCGGACGACCTGGTGAAAAACGGCCGGCCCAACCACCCTCTGGTGGGGCCCGGGGCTGCCCTGCTGCTGGAAGCCCTGGTGGCCTCCCGACCCGGAGAGGTGGCCACGGCCGCAGGAAGGATGTATCAGCGCCTCCTCGGGGAAGGCAATCCCCTGTGGAGTGCCTATTACACTTTCGCCCTGGCGGAGGCCCTCTATAGCGTGGGAAGTGTGGCGGTGGCGGAAACCCTCTACCGGAAGGTGGTGGATGCCGAACCCCCGGATCCCCGCCTGATGGGGTTTGCCCGGAGCGGTCTGGCCTGGTGTTATCTCCGCCAGAACCGGGATGAGGTGGCGAAGGAGACCTTCCAGGAGGTGGTGCGGGTGGCGGAAGACACCGCTCTCATGGTGCAGAGTTATCTGGGTCTCGGGGTGGCCCAGTTCAACACGGGGGTGTATGATTCGGCCTACGGTTCTTTTTCGGCGGTGGAGCAGCTTGCGCCGAAGGACGAGAAGGTCACGCCTCAGGCGCTGTTTTATAAGGGGCTTTCGGCTTTCGCTCTGAAATATTACGGCGATGCGGTCAAGGTCTGGGAAAAGCTGGTGAAGGCCTTTCCCTCTTCTCCCCGGGCGGCGGAGGCGGCCTTCCGGGCAGGAGATCTCTACGCCCGGGCGGGGAAATATCAGGAGGCCCGTGCCCTTCTGGAGTGGATTCTGGAGAGCCATCCCAACCATCCCCGCACCCCCGAGGCCCTGTTCCGGCTGGGACAGATTCACTACAACCAGGGGGATTTTCAGGCCGCCATCGCCACCTATGAGAAGTTTCTGCAGCTGTATCCCTATCACCCGCTGAAGGACAACGTCCAGCGGGCCATGGAACAGGCCTATTACGCCCTGTCTTCCCAGGACACCGCCCGGGTGAAGGAGTTCGGAAAGAAGTTCGCCTCGTCGGATCTCGCGGCCCAGGCCCTGTTTGACCGGGCGGCAAACCTCTTTCAGCAGGGGGAAAAGGCGGAGGCTGCCCGGGTGTTTGAGCAGGTGGCCATTGATTTCCCGAAAAGCCCTCTGGCCGAAAAGGCCCTGATGAACGCCGCACAGATCTATATGTCGCTGTCCATGTGGAAAGAAGCCGCTTCGGCCTATGAAAAATACCTCACCTTCTTCAACGATCGCCGGGAACAGGCCCTCTTCGGATACGGAACCGTTCTGATCCAGCAGGGGGATTATCCCAAGGCCATCTCGGTCCTGGAGACCCTCCGGGAGGAGTTCCCGGATGCGGAGATGATGCCGGATGCCATGAAAAATCTTGCGGTGGCCTATCTCAGGGCCGGGCGAACCCGGGACGGGGTGGAAACCCTGCTTGTGGCGGCAGACCTTTATATCAGGAAAGGGGACACAGCCCAGGCCCAGCAACTCCTTCAGTATGCGGCCAGCGTGGCCCCGGACCAGGATCTTCGCAATCGGGTTCTTCAGGTGATGCAACAGTATGGGTTGACCACACAGGGAGGGCAGGGATGATTCTTGGTCGCAGCGTTGTGGACGTGTTCCTCTCCTCCTGGGTGATGATGGCCCTGCTTCTGGTTTCGGTGGTGTTCGTGGCCCTCACCCTGGAGCGCTTTGTGTTCTATTTCACCAACCGGGTGGACTTCAAGCGGCTCCACAGCACCCTCCGGGCCGGTCTCCAGGCGGGCAAACCCCAGCAGGCCCTGGCGCCCTATCTCACCGGGAACGCCCCTCTCGTCCGGGTGGTGCAGGCGGGACTTCAGAACCTTCATCTGGATCCGGCGAGTCTCCAGGAGGTGATGGAAATCGCCCTGATCCAGGAGCGCCCGCGGCTGATGCGGTCCCTGTCCATGCTCTCCACCATTGTGGCCATTTCTCCCCTTCTGGGACTTTTAGGGACGGTGATCGGGCTCATCAACGCCTTTTACAGCATCGTTGTCACCGGGAGCGGAGGCCCCGAGGTGGTTGCGGGGGGCATCGCCGAAGCTCTCCTCACCACGGCTTTCGGTCTGATCATCGCCATCCCTTCCCTGATTGTCCGCAACTACTTTTTTAACAAGGCCAACGAAACGGTGATTCAGGCGGAAGTGCTGATCAAAGAGATCGTGGCCTGGCGGGAACGCCAGCCGGGCCGCAAGGGCGCAGGTGCGTGAACTTCCCAACAAGGAGAGGGCATCTTGAAGGGTGCGATTCGGGGACTGGTGGGCCTTGCGGGTGTGGTGGCTCTGGGTGCGGCTTTCTGGGGGATCGGGGGACGCCTCCGACCCTATGCTCCCCAGCAACCCATCGCCTTTAGCCACGAGACCCACGCGGGAAAGCTCGGGATTGACTGCCAGTACTGCCACGTGTATGCGGACAAATCTCCCCACGCTGGAGTTCCGCCGGTGATGCGATGCGTGGGCTGCCACCGCTTCCCCCTTCCGGATTCCGCGAAGCAGAAAAAAGTGGACGTGCTGCTTGCCTACTGGAACGAGCAGAAGCCCATTGAGTGGATCAAGGTGCACGATCTTCCGGACCACGTGTATTTCTCCCACAAACGCCACGTTCGGGCCGGGATTGCGTGTCAGACCTGTCATGGACCGGTGGAAACCATGAAAGTGGTGGAAAAGCGCGCGCCCCTGACCATGGGGTGGTGTGTGAGCTGTCACCGGAAAAACGAAGCGCCGCTGGAGTGCTGGACGTGTCACAAATAAAACCAGGGGGCTGGGGATGAAACTTTCGCGTCGGGAATTTCTGAAACTCACGGGAGCCACGGCCGCGGGCCTGGCTGCCTGCCGGCCCGGGCAGGATAACGTGGAGAAACTCATTTCCCAGCTGGTTCCGCCCGAGAACATCGTCCCAGGCGAGCCGGTGTTCTATGCCTCGGCCTGCACGGAGTGTCCGGCCGGGTGCGGTCTTCTTCTCAAAGCCCGGGAAGGGCGCCTCATCAAGGTGGAGGGCAACCCGGATCACCCCATCTCCGCCGGCCGCCACTGCATGCGGGGCGAGAGCGCTCTGCAGGGGCTTTACAACCCGGATCGCCTGAAGCAGCCCCTCCTTCGCCGGAACGGAAAACTGGAGGCGGTGTCCTGGGAGGAAGCCCTGAAGGCCCTGGAGGCCCTTCTGCCCGGAGATCTCCGGGAGCTCGGGATTCTGGCCGGGGCCACCACGGGTGCCTTCGGAGAACTGCTAGATGCCCTGCGGGAGGGAGGCGCCTGGGTGGTGATGGAAGAGGCCTTCAGCACCGAGGCCATCCGGAAAGCCTCCCGTCGTCTTTTCGGCCATGACGAAACCCCGTGGTTTGATCTTGAGAAAGCGGATCTCGTTCTTTCTTTTGGTGCGGACTTCCTGGACACCTGGCTTTCGCCGGTGGCGCTCACCCGCGCCTATGCCCGTCGCCGCACGGATGAGCACCGCCTCCGCCACATCCAGGTGGAGTCCCGGGCAAGCCTCACAGGCCTGAAAGCGGACCGCCGGTTTGCGGTACGCCCGGGCACGGAGGTCCTGGTGGCCGGGCTGCTTCTGCGGCGGATGGTGGAGGAAAAGGGGATCACCGGACCCGTGGCGGACTTTGCAAAGGGTTTTTCGG
>WFYF01000122.1 GCA_015490255.1 Caldifarciminota bacterium | reverse complement strand
GGCGGAGATTTCCTGACGGACAACCAGGGCAACTATGCCGGAGAAGAGGATCTCAACGGAGACGGATGGGGGGACTGGATCTGGAATATCGCCTTTCGGGAAACACAAGATCTGCTTGGGAATCCGGTGAACTACCCGGAAAGTTTACGGTTATCAGGGTTGGCCGGCACCTCCATGGCTTCTCCCCACGTGGCGGCCATCGCTGCGCTGGTGAAGAGCGTGAATCCCTCTCTGCCCGCCGAGACCATCCGGACCATTCTGAAACAGACGGCCGTGGACATCGGGGCTCCCGGGGTGGACACGGAGTTCGGATATGGGCTTGTGGATGCGTGGGCGGCGTGTTCCACCGCGGCAGCCCGGCGCTCCACCCCTCTCCCCGTGCTGGACTCTATCATCGTGGACCGGGCCTCCACCCCCTGGGGGGTGACCTGGACCCGGACAAACGGTCAGGTGGACACCTTCTGGGTGGCCTATCCTCCCCAGCAGCCCGGGGTGCTGGACTGGTTCTCCTTCACCATCCGCCTGAAAAACTATGGCGGCAACGGACCGGTTCGTGCCCGCCTCATCGCCCGGTCGGCAGGAGTGCAGGTGAACGCCACCTACGGAGAGGCGGATTACGGCACCATGGCCCACGGTGCCACGGCAGACGGGTATTTCCGGATCCACCTGGACGATACGGTATCCCTGAACCGGGTTCTGTGGTTTGCCCTGGCCTTTTCCTATGACAACGGCGCCACCTGGCCTGACACCCTCGGGGATTTCTTCATCCCTGTGGGTGCCCCTCCGGTGTGGCTGGTGTTTGACGACTACACCGGACTGCCCCTGAACATTGACGGGACCCTCTATGCCCTCCGGTCTCATCCCGAATGGTATGAAACCACCGTCGGCCGCTTCATTGCCTCGGGAGCAAAGGGTTCCCTCAACTATCTCCCCTGGTATACCGGCGTGATGGGCTTCCCCACTTATGACCAGGGCATCATGGATCTCACCTCCCTCCAAACCCCGGAAGTGGTGATCTGGTGGATGGGCGCCGACAATCGCAACGGTCTCTCCGCCCTCGCCGGAGACACCGCCAGCCTGGCCGCCTTTCTCAACGCCGGAGGAGACCTGTTCTTCACCGGGCAGGATTATATCCGGGCGGACTATCGGAACACCACCTCTTTCTCCGCAGGAAGCTTTCCTAACGACTTTCTCGGCATTTCGGCCATCACGGCCAACGTGGATTCCTGCACGGCTGTGGGAGACGCCTTTGCCGTCAACGGGGTAGATGCCGGCCCGCCCCAGACCAGCGACCTGAACTTCACCCTTTATTGCGGTGGCCCTTCCTCGGCAGCCGATTCCGGATGGCCCCGGGTGTATTCCGATCAGATTACGGCCGCAACGGGCTTTGTGAGCAGCCTCCAGAACGCCGGTGGGAACGATCTTGCGGTCCGAACCAACGTGGTGCTGGCCGCCACCACGCCGTCCAAACGGTGGGTGGGCCTTCTGCCCATTGAGTCCCAGACCCCTGGAGCCGCCAGCGATTCGCTGATCTTCCGGTTTCTCTCCTGGGCCAACACCCCTCTGGTTGCGGATTATGTCACCAACGCCCTTGCGGTGGAAGAGGGCCCTGTTTTCGCCCGCCGGATTCGTCTGGTGTATGGTCCCCGCCCGGAAATCCTTCTCACACCGGCACCACAAGCCATTTATCGCCTGAGCCTGTTTGATCCCCTGGGTCGGCGGGTGTGGATGGCAGAGATTCGTCCCCCCCATGAGGGCACGGTGCGTCTTGCACCGCCTCCACGGACCGCGGGGATCTATTTCCTCCGGGTGCAGGAAAACAACGAGGTGCTGGGCATCCGGAAGATTCTGCTTCGCTGAAGGCACACCTCTCCACGCACTGGAGCAGGGCGGGAAGATCCCCGCCCTGCTTTTTCTCAAGCCCTCTGAAGAAGGATCCACCCCACAAGAAACAGGGTGGTATAGGCCGTTTCCATCCAGCCGAGCTTCCGGAAAGCCCGACGGGTTTCGGGAGGTTTCATCACGAAAGAAAGCCCCACCTTTCCCCAAAGCAGCAGGGTGAGAAAGAGGGTGGAAAGAGGCGAATAAAGGCCCCAGGCCACGCCGCTTCCGAAAAGGGCAAAGCCCACAAGGGGCAACCGGTTTTCACGCCCCTGCCTGCGCCGCTGGAGATCTCGGACGAAGAACACCCCCATC
>WFYF01000121.1 GCA_015490255.1 Caldifarciminota bacterium | reverse complement strand
TTCCCGGAGACGAATCTATGCTCTCCGAACAACCATTGCGACCAAGGACAGCGCCATCCTTGCGGAAGCGTTGAAAAGGGAACTTCTTCCTTACAAAAACGGCATTTTCCACGACATTTACCCCGATTTTCCAAAGGAGGTTTGAGGGATGAATCTGTGGATGCTCGTGGGGGCCCTGATGTGGCTGGAGGTGCCCCTCCAGAATCCGGGCGATGCCCTGCGTCTGATGGCAACGGGGCTGGATGTCCCCTATGTCAACCTGGAGAAGGGCATCGCCCACGTCATTGTGGAGGACCGTGCCCTGGACAAGCTCACAGCGTCCGGCTTCTCCTATGCCGTGCTGGACTATGACCTGCGCGCCACCTGGCGGAAGAACTTCAAAATCGCCTTCGGTCCCTACTACACCTATGCCGAGGTCCAGGCCCGCCTGCAGCAGCTCGTGAGCCAGTATGGCCCCCAGAACCTCATCCAGGACACCGTGATCGGCTATTCGGTGGAGGGCCGGCCCATCGTCGCCTTCCGGATCTCCGACAACGTGAACACCGACGAAGGGGAACCGGCGGTGCTCCTCACCGGCGTGCACCATGCCCGGGAACCCATCGGAGCGTACATCACCCTGGAATTCGGCGCCTGGCTCCTGGACCACTACGCCACCGACCCGGTTGCCCGCTTCCTGGTGGACCACCGGGTGCTGTGGGTGGTCCCCGTGGTGAATCCGGACGGGTTCGTGTATAACGAGAGTTCCGACGGCTACTGGCGGAAGAACAAACGGGATAACGACAACAACGGCCTTTTTGAGGAGTGCTGCGACGGGGTGGACCTGAACCGGAACTACGGCTTCATGTGGGGTTATGACGACGTGGGTTCCTCGCCGGACTCTTCATCCAACATCTACCGGGGACCCGCCCCCTTCTCGGAGCCGGAGACGCAGGCCATCCGGGACCTGGTGAACACGGTGCACCCCGTGATCGCCCTGAACTATCACTCCTATTCCAACCTGCTCCTCTTTCCGCTGGGGCACGAATACAACGTCTATGCACCTGATGACGCCCTGTTCCGGGCCATGAGCCGGGAGATGACTCGGGCCAGCGGATATGCCTTCGGCACTCCCTGGGAGATCCTTTACACGGCCAACGGGGTCTCCGACGACTGGATGTATGCGGACACCGCAAGTCACCCGAAGGTGCTGGCCTTCACGCCGGAGGTGGGGGAGGCCTTCTGGCAGCCGGATACAGGGATCATCGTGGAGCAGTTCAACGAAAACCTGCCCATGAACCTGTTCGTGATGAAGGCTTCCGGACCCTATCTGGAAGTGGACAGCGCGTATGCGCAGCCGAACACCTATGCCCCCGGGGACACCCTGACCCTCTGGATGCGGGTGAAGAATTTTTACGTGGGCGGCGGGATCTCAGGCACCGGAAGTTTCTCTCCCGAAAGCACGGTTTGCGCGGTTTTTCCCTCCCCGACATTCCCGGTGAACCTGGCCCCTTTCCCCGATTCGGTCTGGATTTCGGTTCCCGTGATCGTGGGGGACACCACACCGGCGGCCCGCTATCGCTTCGTCGGGGCCTTTCAGATGGGGAGCACCAGCCAGCCCTTCGCGCTGACGGTTTATGTGGGTCAGCCCGCGGTGGATACGGTGTTCTCCGACGATTTTGAAAGCGGCCTTGCTTGGAACGCGGGCGGCACGGGCGGCAGCTGGGGGGTGGCCTCCCCCGGAGTCAGTGGGGCCAGCAGCCTCCAGGACTCTCCCGGCGGAAACTATGGCAACAGCTGGGACACTTATGTGTGGACCACGGTGGATCTCACGAATTACGACGGTGCAACCCTGACCTTCACCCATCAGTATGACATTGAAAGCGGCTGGGACTATGCCTATGTGGAGGCTTCCCCGGACGGGACCACCTGGACGCAACTGGCTTCGTATACGGGAGCGCAGAACACCTGGCAGCCCGAGGCCCTGGACCTTTCGGCCTTCGCCGGCGGGGTGGTGTATCTCCGCTTCCGGCTGGTGACGGATTATGCGGTGACCTACGACGGGTGGTATGTGGATGATGTCCGCGTGGTGGCCTCCCGCTATGGTGCGCCCGAGTGTCCCACCACCGGCGTGGCGGAACGGGCGACGTCCCGGAACGGAAAGATCCGTCTGGTGGGACGCACGCTGCGGCTGGACCTGCCCGCGTCGGGGCCGGCGCGTCTGGTGCTCTTCAACGCCTTGGGGCGGAAGGTCCGGGAATTCCGTCTTGCCGGTGCCCGACGCCACACCCTGCGGCTGGATCTTTCCCCCGGGACCTATTTCTTCCGGC
>WFYF01000120.1 GCA_015490255.1 Caldifarciminota bacterium | reverse complement strand
CGTCGGCATAGCCGCCCCAGGAACCATCCCCTTCCCGCACGAACCGCACCTGCAGGGTCTCCCCGTCCAGGGTGGTGAACACCGGATGCCAGTCCGTCACCCGGACCAGGGGGTTGGGCGTGCCGGTGAGGGAGAGGGTGAGCAGCGAATCCCGCCCGTGCAGCCGGAGGAGGAGGGATGCCGAAAGGGCGAAGGGAAACGTGTTTTCATACGAGGGATCCAGCAAAATATCCAGATTCGGTGTGACCGGGACAGGGGTGCTGGTGCGTACGGATGTCCCCCCGTGCTTCCACTGGAGAAAGACCATGCCGGGCCGGGGACCGCCGGTGGGATCGGGGCAGGTGCCTGCCAGGTCCGGGTCAATCCAGCCCGGAGGAGAAGAAACGTGACCCAGAACATACATCGTGTCGTCCAGCGGAAGTTCCAGGGTGTTGAGGGAAGGCCCGGGATAAACCCACTGGGTGGTGGCCGGAGCAAGCCAGAGCGTATCGTTCTCGTCAACCGTCCACGCATCAGGGCAACGGGCCACTTTGCCCGCCTGAGCTCCCTGGAGGCACGGCACGCCGTTCACCCGGGTGAGCACGATGGTCCCGGTGTTGCTCGTGAGGGTGGCCCGTCCAGCTCCCGAAGAGTCGTACAGGGCAAAACTGTGATTCCCCTCTTTCCGGATGATCCGGTTCCCCCAGACGATCAGGGTGTCTTCACCCAACACGTGGGCTTCCCCTTCCCGCATGGGGGCTGCCATCTGAAAGCCTTTCATGCAGACGGCGAAGGTCTGGAGGGTATCGGCCAGGAGGGGTGGCATCAGGGGGAAGGGCGAGAAGGTGTCCGTGGGGAAGGGATGGGGGCGCATCCGCAGCACAGCCCTCACCCGGCTCCATTGCACGTTTCGGGTTGTTTCCGGGAGAAAAAGACGGATCCGATAGAGGCTGTCCAGAAGAGAGGAGTCCATCTGCACCAGGTTCCGCCGGCCTGTCAGAGAAACGTCCCACCGGGGATACACCAGATCGGGCGGAAGATCAAAATCCACGGTATCGGTGCCGGCCCCCACCAGAGTATCCTGGAATGTCCAGGATCGGGTGTAAAGCATGCCCGGGGGATTCGTGCGCAACCGGAGGGTCAGGAACAGGTTGTCCACGCTTGTGGTCACCTTCAGAGGGCCCCCTGACAGGGTGGTATCCCTCAGGTTCATGGGAGCCCACGAAACAGACCATGGCGAGGGATTCTGACTTCCCAGATGCCCCCAGGCCGTGATTTTCAGCGCGGATACGGGATTTTCGTTCGCATTTTCGGAATTCCGTATCTCGGGATAAACCATCGCCAGCAGACTTCCCGCGGGGAAAGTGTCTGTCAGAAGGTTGTCTATCTGGAATTTGATGCTATCCCCGCCGGCAATCGTGGACCACCGGACGGCAAACTTGTCTTTCAGGGGTAATGTGTAGGAGGCGGAGTCCCGGTCCAGCGTGCTCCGGAACACCCACACACGAACCGTCAGCGTTTCCGGGAGGAGATCCCCCGGTGAACACGAGTACGCCGAATTGATGACCAGGTCAATTCGTCCGCTGTCCTGACCGTTCAGACTCTGAAAAAGAACTCCGGTGTCGGTTACGGGCTCCGCACCTCGCAGCCGAACGTACCTGGCCTTTTCCTCTGACGTGTCCCGGATCTCCAGATTCCGGATGCAGGCGTCCACAGAAGGCGGATAGGGCTCAAACACGAGCACCGCTTCCCGACGGATCGTTTCCACATCCATGCCGAGGGGAGCCAGGCTCGCATCATAGCAGCTTCCGTCAATCGTGACCGAGTTAATCGTGACCGAATCCGAATCTTGATCCGAATCTTGAATCCAGCTGATATTCAGAACCGGCTTAAAACACGTGGGAGGATGCCCTTCAGGGTTGTTTTCCGCGAGAACCCCCAGCCGAAATGTGGTCCCCGGGCCGTATTCTATGCTCCATCCTCCCGGCCCGAATTCCAGCACGTTCCCGTTGTGATGAAACCGTGCCCGGATCACCCGGGCCGTCGTATTCGCATCGTTCGGCGCGGTATAGACCCCCGTTGCACTCAACGTATCGCGGTCTTCCTGAACCCTCGTCACCCGCTGCCCGAAACGGATCCGCAGGGAATCCACCCGGACCGGAAGGTGATACCCCCGGACCGTGGCGTGCAGGGTATAGATGTCCCAGTTCCTCACCTCCCCTTCCGGTGCAAGAAAAAGGCGCACCCAGCCG
>WFYF01000119.1 GCA_015490255.1 Caldifarciminota bacterium | reverse complement strand
CTCCCGGGCCGGTGGCGGATGGATCCGGACAACTATGAACTCGTGGGGCCTGAGACCATCCGCATCGGGGATCTCGTGGCGGTGGAGGTGATGGAAGTTCAGAAATGGCGAAAGCGGATGACCCTTCGGTTTCTGGGGAAGAAACAGGACACCTGAGATGGACCGTCCACGCCGCGTTGCCATTCTGGCTTCGGGTTCGGGCAGCAACTTTGAGGCCATCGTGCGCTATGCCCGGGAGCATGCGTGGCCGGTTTCCTTCACCCTCCTCACCGATCGGCCCCGGGCCCGGGTGGTCCGCCGGGCCAACCGCCTGGGGGTGCCCACGGTGATCCTGCCCTCCCGGCGTTTCCCCTCGCGGGAAGCCTATGATAGGGCGCTTTTTGCGGAACTCCAGGCCCTGGAACCCCTGGATCTCGTGGTGCTTGCGGGCTATATGAAGATTCTCCCGCCGGAGATCGTCCGGCATTTTGCAAAGCGGATGGTGAACATCCATCCGTCGCTCCTTCCCCGCTATCCCGGACTCCACGCCATTGAGCGGGCCTTCCGGGCGGGGGAGAAAAAGACCGGGGTGACGGTGCACTGGGTGGATGAAGGAGTGGACACGGGACCGGTGATCGCCCAGGTGGAGGTTCCCATCCTGCCGGAAGATACCCTGGAGACCCTGGAGGCCCGGGTTCACGAGGCGGAACACCGGATCTATCCCCGGGTGATCGGGGAACTCCTGGGGCTTCCTACGGACGGGTGATGTCCCAGCCCCGGCGTTGAGCCTCCGCCACCAGCATCCGGGTGCGGGGGTCGTGATGATAGCCGGAAGCCCAGGGGATGGCTTCGTCGTGGCCCAGCAGGCGGTTTACCGAAAGCATCAGAAGTTCCCGGACATATTTGCCCACCACCGACGCCATGGCCACCGGGAGCAGGCGGCTGTCCGCGTTGCGCACAAAAGCGAGGGTAACCCTGCCCGTATCATACACCGAACGGTCCCGGGACTCTTCCACGATCTGGGTGCCTTCCGGCAGGTGAGGGGCATAGTGCACCATGCCCCCCAGTTTCCCCAGGAGGGCCCAGGGGGCACCGGAGGCTTCCACGTGCTCCAGAAAGGCCCGGAGGTTCATTCGGTGTTTGTTTTTCCCGCGCAAAGCCTCAGGCAGGAGCAGCCGGCTCCGGATCTCCACGATCCGGACGGCGGCCCGGAGATCGGGAAATTCCCCGGTCCTTTCGGCCCATACGGGCAGGGGCAGATCCAGGCCCCACGGCCCGGAGAGAAGGTCCTGCGCAGACTCCGGGGTGAGGACTTCCCAGAGTTCCCGGGTGGATCGGGGGGTGATGCCCGCTTCTTTCAGAAGCCACAGGGCCACAGCTTCTCCCCGGGCATAGCTTCGCAGTGTCCGCCGGAACACCTCCTTGCTGTCCCGCACGGGCAGGGTGGGAAACCAGGCAAGACGGAGATCCTCCAGGGGATCCTCCCCTTCGTATTCCACCACCACCCGGGTGACCACGAGGGGACCGGCCAGCGGGCCATAGCCGTTCTCGTCCACCCCCACCACCCGGAGAGGACGCCCGGCCGACACAAAGGGTCCTTCACCCATGATGGTTTAGGATACAGGAGAACCGGGGAACAGACAGCAGGGCATGAACGTTCCGGTTTGACAGTCTTCCTCCGGCCGTGTATATTCCCCACAGCCTGGAGGGACAGACGTCCATGGGTGTTTCCACAGACCTGATCCTGGAGAATCTGAATGAGGCGCAGAAAGAAGCGGTGATGGCCCTGGACGGGCCGGTGCTCGTCCTGGCCGGGGCCGGCTCGGGCAAGACCCGGGTCCTCACCCACCGGATTGCTTATCTCCTGGCCACCCGGGACGTGGCACCTTCCCGCGTGGTGGCCGTCACCTTCACCAACAAGGCCGCCCGGGAGATGCGGGAACGGCTGGAGCGTCTGGTGGGCGGCCGGGCCCGGGCGCTCTGGATGGGGACCTTCCACGCCCTGGGTCTGCGGATCCTCCGGGAACACGCCCATCGCCTGGGCTATCCCCGGGATTTCGTGGTGCTGGACCGGGAAGACCAGCGGCGCCTCCTGAAAGAGATCCTCCCCGAGGAAAAAGATCGGCGGGCCTTCCTGGAGGTGCTGTCCCGATACAAACAGCGCCGGGCGAAGGACCTGGACCCCGAGGACGCGGAGCTCATCCGGACCTATGAGCGGACCCTCCGGGAACTGGGGGCCATGGATTTTGACGACCTCCTGGTGAAAACGCTGGAACTTCTGGATGCCTTCCCGGACGTTGCCAGAGCCTATGCGGACCGGTTTCTGTATATCCATGTGGACGAATATCAGGACACCAACCGGATTCAATATGAACTCCTCAAACGCTGGAGCCAGGTTCACGGAAACCTCTTTGCCGTGGGCGACGAGGACCAGTCCATCTATGGTTTCCGGGGAGCGGACATCCGGAACGTGCTGGAGTTTCAGAAGGACTTTCCCGGCGCGCGGGTGATTTATCTTGAGGAGAACTACCGGTCCACCCGCAGGATTCTGGAGGCCGCCAACGCGGTGATCGCCCGCAACCGCGCCCGGCTGGGCAAACGCCTGTTCACCCGGAACGAAACCGGGGCCCCCATCCGGTATTTTCAGGCCCGGGACGAATATGAAGAAGCGCTGGCCGTGGCCACCCTGATCCGGAGTTTGAACCGTTCCCCGGGGGACGTGCTCATCCTCTATCGCACCAACGCCCAGAGCCGCGCGCTGGAGGAGGCCTTCCGGCGGATGGGCATCCCCCACAAGCTGGTGGGAGCCACGCGGTTTTATGAGCGCAAGGAAATCAAGGATCTCCTGGCCTATCTCCGGGTGATGGTCCAGCCGGCGGATCGCCTGTCGCTGCTGCGGATTCTGAACGTTCCCCCCCGGAAAATCGGCGCCCGGACGCAGGCCAGCCTGATGGAACTTGCCACCGCGGAAGGCCTTTCCCTCTATGAGGCCATGGCCCGCCACCCCTCCCCGGCCCTGCGGGGGCTTCACGCTTTCTTTGAGGAAATTCGGGAGCGGGCCCGGGACCTT
>WFYF01000118.1 GCA_015490255.1 Caldifarciminota bacterium | reverse complement strand
TTCCACAGCATGCCCGCGCGGTTTTCGGAAGAAAACCGCGCGGGGACACAGCATTCACAAACTTTTAGATTTTCAGAGCCGGCTCCAGAGATGGGATCCACCCGATGAGCAATTCGTGGCCATCGGGGAAGAGTCACTGTACACGACCACACCGCATTTACTGCACTGATACACATCTCTCCCTCCGCCCGGATGGGTGCTGCAGTTGGAGCACACCGGGTACCAGTCATGGGATCCACCGTGGGGACAGCCCCAGCCTGACGGAGTACTGTCCTTCGTCACGGCCGTCCCGCACTTGCTGCAGATGTACACTTTGGCCATGGTTCACCTCCTGGTCTGGAAGACCCGGGGAAGTATACAAAAAAACGCTCCGTCAAGATGCCGCTGGCATTTCAGGGGTGCTTCCGGAGGCTGTCCCGGTGTTCGTGGAGGGGGCGCACGAGCCGCCTTGCTTGATAGGCTGGACGGTTTGGAGTATCCTTAAGGCGCACAGGGGGACGTGAAATGTATGTGTTCGGACAGCTTCTGCTGGCGGTGGCCAGAGTGGTGGGTGTGGTGCTGGACGTGTACACCTGGGTGGTGATCATCGCGGTGGTGCTTTCCTGGGTCAACGCGGACCCCTATAACCCCATTGTCCAGGCCATCCGTTCGGTGACCGAACCCGTGTTCCGGTGGGTGCGCCGGCGGGTGCCCTTCGCCGTGGTGGGCATGCTGGATCTTTCCCCCTTTCTGGTGTTGCTGGGCGTGTATTTTCTGAAGATCTTCCTGGTGAACAGCCTGGTTTTGACCGCCTATCGCCTTTCCTGAGGAGGTGGCCCATGTGGTCGCATATTCTGGTTGGTGTGGACTTCACCCCCGCAACGGGGATGGTTCTGGAGAAGGCCCTGGAACTGGCTCGCCTGTATGGCGCACGCCTCACCCTTCTCCACGTGATCCGGCCGGTGGAGATTCCCTTTGAGCTGGGCTCGGGCTTTGATTTTTACACGGCCGGATTCATGGACGAGCAGGAGCGGGAAGCCCGCAGGGAAATGGACCAGATCCTGGAAAAACTCCGCCAGGTGGCGCCGGAAATCCCGGTGGATACGGTGTTCCGGGTGGGGTTCCCCGCAGTGGAGATCCTGGAGGTGCAGAAGAAGGTGGAGGCGGACCTTATTGTGCTGGGGGCTCACAAATACAATATCCTGGAGCGCATCCTGGTGGGGGGCACCGCCCTCCGGGTGGCCCGGGAGGCCCCGGTCTCCGTGCTGGTGGTGCGCCGGGGTGTGGAAGAAGCTCAGAAATCCCCGCTGTATCTCGTTCCCCTTGCCCTTTCGGAACCCTCCCTCAAGGCGGTGGAGGTGGCCACGGACCTGGCCCGCCACACCGGCGCCCGGGTGATGGCCTTCACGGTGCTCCCGAAACTCAAAGATCGGGAAAAGATGCAGAAACTGGAGGAGGAAGCCCGGAGGCGGGCGCAGGACCTTCTGAAGTCTTTTGATATTCCTCACGAAATCGCCTTCGGCCAGGCCAGCGTGGAAATCCTCCGGAAGATCAAGGAGCTCCACCCCACCAAGGTGATCATGGCCCCCAAACGGGGTCCCCGGGGTCTGGTGGAGACCATTCTGGGAACCACCACGGAACGCGTTCTGCGGGATGCGCCCACCACGGTCTGGGTGGTGCGATGAAGGAAATCGTCCTTTTTTATGACGTGTCCACCTCCTATGGCTCCTGGAAGGCCCTGGACCACGTGACGGTTTCCATTGAAAAGGGGGAATTTGTGTTCCTTCTGGGGCCCACAGGGTCGGGGAAAACCACTTTCCTGCGCCACATCTATTTTGACCTGATCCCCGATGAGGGGTTTGTCCAGGTGCTGGAATACAACTCGTCGTCCCTGTCCCGGAAAGACATCCTGGAGCTCCGCCGGCGGATCGGCATCGTCTTCCAGGATTTCCGCCTGCTTTCGGATCGCACCGTGTATGAAAACGTCGCCCTGGCACTGGAGGTGATGGGATATCGGGGCGCACGAGTGCGGGAAAAGGTCCGGGAGGTCCTCACAGACCTGGGACTCATCTCCCGGATGAACCATTATCCCCACGAACTTTCCGGAGGGGAGCGCCAGCGGGTGGCCCTAGCCCGGGCCATCGTGCGAGACCCCATCCTGCTCCTGGCGGACGAGCCCACCGGCAATCTGGACCCCTCCACCGCCCACGAAATCCTGGAAATTCTGAAAGATGTGCACTTTCAGGGCGTCACGGTGGTGATGGCCACCCACAACTATACCCTCCTGCCCCAGGTGGAGGAAAAACGCCTTCTCCGGATTGAGCGGGGGAGGATTGTGTACGATTCCAGATCTTCGGAAGTTTCGGAGGGTCTCACCGTATCACCCGAGGAGGAAGAAGGATGAGCGTGTATCTTGCAGGTGGGGTGCGAACCCCCATCGGAAAAATTCTGGGCAACCTTTCCCGATTTAAGGCCACGGATCTCGGGGCCATGGTGCTCAAAGAGGCCGTGCGCCGGGCGGGTGTTCCAGCAGAAGCCCTGGACGAGGTGGTTGTGGGCAACGTGATTCAGGCGGGGAACGGGCAGAGTCCCGGCCGGATCGCCGCCATCAAGGCGGGTCTGCCCCCCACCATTCCGGCCTTCACGGTGAACAAGGTGTGCGGCTCCGGGCTGAAGGCGGTGATGTTAGGAGCGCAGGCCATCCGGGCCGGGGACGCCCGGGTGGTGCTGGCCGGCGGAATGGAGTCCATGACCCATGCGCCCCACGCCGCGTGGCTGCGGGGCGGGGTGAAATACGGCCATGTCCAGTTTGTTGACCTCATGCTTCACGACGGCCTGTGGTGCGCCTTCAACGACGCCCATATGGGCAATCTCGCGGAATACACCGCCCGGAAAGCCGGCATCACCCGGGAGGAACAGGACCGCTTCGCCCTGGAAAGCCATCAGAAAGCCATCCGGGCCATGGACGAGGGCGCCTTCCGGGAGGAGATCCTGCCCGTAACGTTTGAGGACCGGAAGAAGGGCACGGTTGTGGTGGACACGGACGAAACCCCGCGCCGGGACACCAGCCTGGAGAAGCTGGCGAAACTTCCCCCCGCCTTTGAGAAAGACGGGACCGTTACGGCCGGAAATGCACCACCCCTTTCCGACGGGGCCGCGGCCATCCTGGTGCTCTCGGAGGATGCGGTGAAGGAGTTCGGCGTGGAGGTGCAGGGCGTGGTCCGGGGATACGCGGCGGCCTTCCGGGAGCCGAAAGAACTTTTCTTCGCCCCCATTGATGCCATCCGGAAGCTGCTGAAGCAGGTGGGGTGGCGCCTGGACGAGGTGGATCTTTTTGAAATCAACGAGGCGTTTGCGGCCCAGGTTCTTGCGGATGGGAAGGAACTCGGGCTGGACTGGAGCAGGGTGAACGTCCACGGCGGCGCCATCGCCCTTGGACATCCCATCGGAGCCAGCGGCACCCGGATTCTGGTCACCCTGCTGTATGCCATGAAGCGTCACAACGCCCGGAAAGGTGTGGCCGCCCTGTGTCTGGGCGGCGGGGGCGCGGTGGCCATGGCCGTGGAACGCCCCTGAGGGTCTGAAAAACCAGAGCCTGAAGAAGGAGGAAGCACACGTTGGAAAACCTGCGCATCGGCATTGTGGGCCTCGGACATGTGGGCCTGGTGAGCGCGGCCGGGTTTGCGGAACTCGGCTTCCCCGTGGTGGGCACGGACAAAGACATGACAAAGCTTGCCAGGATCCGGGAAGGGAAGGCCCCCTTCTATGAACCCGGGCTGGACGAACTTCTCCAGAAGCACACCGCAGGCGGAAGGCTCACTGTGGTGGAGACCCTTGCAGAACTTGCGGAACAGGCGGATGTGATCTTCATCTGCGTGGGGACCCCTTCCCGTCCGGACGGCTCGGCGGACCTTTCCCAGGTGGAAGGCGTGGTCCGGGAGCTGGCGCAATACATCTCCGGATACAAACTCCTGGTGGAGAAGTCCACGGTTCCCGTGGAGACCGCCCGGTGGATCAAGCGGACCGTTCAGCGGTATGCCCGCAAAGACGCCACCATTGAGGTGGCCTCCAACCCCGAATTCCTCCGGGAAGGCTCGGCGGTGAAGGATTTTCTGGAACCGGACCGCATTGTGATCGGGGTGGACAACGGCCGGGCCCGGGAACTGCTGCTTCAGATCTACGCTCCCATTGAAGCGCCCAAACTCGTGGTGGACATTGAAACCGCGGAAATCATCAAGCACGCAAGCAACGCCTTTCTGGCCATGAAGATCTCCTTCATCAACATGGTGGCCGACCTCTGCGAGCGCACCGGCGCCGATGTCACCCAGGTGGCCGAGGGCATGGGCCTGGATCCCCGGATCGGCCGGGCCTTCCTCGGCGCGGGCTTGGGCTATGGCGGAAGCTGCTTTCCCAAGGATGTGAAGGCCTTCTACTGGATCGGCCAGAACTACGGCCTGGACTTCTCCCTCCTCAGGGCGGTCCACGAGATCAACGAGCGGCGGGTGGACGTGTTCATGGAGCACCTCCACGACGCCCTGTGGGTGCTTCGGGAAAAAACCCTGGCGGTGTGGGGCCTGGCCTTCAAACCCGGCACGGACGACCTCCGGGAAGCCCCGAGCCTGAAGGTGATCCGCCGGCTTCTGGAGGAGGGGGCACATCTGCGCCTCCACGATCCCCATGCCATGGAGGCGATGAAGGCCCATTACCCGGAAGATCCGCCTCGTATCGTCTATGCTGCGACACCGGAGGACGCCGCCGAGGGCGCCGACGCCATCCTGCTGGTCACGGAGTGGCCCATCTATCAGAAGGTGGATTTCGTCGCCCTCCGGAAGCGGGTGCGCACGCCCGTGGTGGTGGACGGGCGGAACGCCCTGGATGTGGAGCGGGTGACCGGGGCGGGTTTTGAATATTACGGCATGGGCCGGCCCTTCCGGGCCCCCCGGCGTTGACCCATGCGGGATCTTGAGCGTTTTGCCCGTGCGCTGGGTGTTCCCTGCCCCCGCAACGTTCCCATCCGCCGGGTGGTGGTGGACAGCCGCCAGGTGGAGGACGGGGACCTGTTCGTGGCCCTCCCGGGGTCCCGCCACGACGGGCACGAGTTTCTGGACGACGCCCGGAGGCGGGGGGCCGCGGCGGTGCTGGTCTCCCGCCCTTATGAGGCCCTCCCCGCCCTGGTGGTGCCCGACACCCGGGAGGCCCTGTGGCAACTCGCCCGGTGGTGGCGGGAACACCTCACGGGACATGTGCTTGCGGTGACGGGGACAGCGGGCAAAACCACGGCGAAGGAGCTTCTGCGCCACGTGCTCGCCCCCTCCGGCCCGGTCTATGCCAGCCCCGCTTCCTACAACAGCACCATCGGCCTGCCCCTCTCCATCCTGAACACCCCCCCGGAGACCCGGCTCGTGATCTATGAACTCGGGATCAACCGTCCCGGGGAGATGGCTCTCCTCGGAGATCTATCCCGTCCGAAGGACGTGGTGCTCACCGCCCTTGGCCCCGCCCACCTGGAGTTTTTTGCATCGTACCGCCACTATCTGGAGGAGAAGCTCTCCATCCTCCGTCACCTCCCACCGGGGGGACGGGTGTTCCATCCTCCCTTTTCCGGAGACGAGGCCCTGGTGTTCCGGGAACTGTTTCCGGAAGGCCTGGCGGAGGTGGAGACCCCGCCGCTGGAGGAGGCGTGGCAGGAGACCCACAGCGCCCGGATGCTTGCCGGGCTGGTGCTGGGGGTGGCCCGGGCTCTCGGGATGGAAGAGGCTGAAATCCGGGAGCGCCTCCGGAGTTTTTCCGGCGTGTGGGGGCGGAAAACCCCGGTGGATGTGGGAGGGAGCCGGTGGATCCACGACGCGTACAACGCCAATCCCCTTTCCGTGCAGGACCTGCTGCTTTCCTTCCGGGACCGGGCTCGGATCGCCGCTCTGGTGCTGGGAGACATGCTGGAACTGGGTCGGGAGGCCGAGCGGTGGCACCGGTGGGTGGGGCGGGAGGTGGCCCGGCTGGGCTACCGGAACCTTCTGGCGGTGGGGGAACAGGCCCGGTGGATTGCGGAGGAAGCCGCCGCCCACGGGGTGCCCGCCCAGTGGTTTCCCTCCGTGGACGCCCTGATTCAGGAAGCGCTTGACGATCTCCTCGCCGCCCCCCTGGTGCTTCTCAAGGCGTCCAACGCCATGGGGTTTGAACGCATCCTGGAGGCTGCCCGTGCTCGCCGAGCTTCTCGTCCCCCTGCGGGATGAGTGGATCCTGTTCAACCTGTTCCGGTATATCACCTTCCGGAGCTTCCTGGCCGCGGCCCTGGCCTTCGTGCTGGTGGTTCTGCTCATGCCCCTGTATATCCGCCACAGCGCCCGTCTGGGCTTCCGGGAGGTGATTTCCGAAGAACTCCCCGAACACCGGGACAAGGCCGGAACGCCCACCGTGGGGGGAATCGTGTTCGTGAGTGTGGCTCTGGGGGTGGGGGTGCTCCTGGCCCGGCCGGATGTTCCCTGGACCTGGCTTGCGCTTCTGGTGCCGGCCTATATGGCCCTGTTAGGGTTCTGGGACGACCTACGGAAAGTCCGGGTGCACAAGCGGGGAATTCCCAAACGCTGGAAACTCCTTCTGCAGGGGGTGCTGGCCCTGGCGGTGTGGCGGTTCGTGCTGCTTCATGTGCCGGGGGTCCCGCCCGACGTGACGCAGGTGCTGTTCTTCAAAAACTTTCTGCTTCACCTCGGTGTGCTGTTCCCGGTCTTCGCCTTCTTTGTGCTGGTGGGGAGCGTGAACGCGGTGAACCTCACGGACGGGCTGGACGGACTGGCGGGAGGGGTGGTCCTGCCGCCCCTCGCGGTGATGAGCGTGGTGGCGTATGTGGCGGGGCACCGTGCCCTGGCGGAGTATCTCAACGTGCTGTATATCCCCCATGCCGGGGAGGCGGCGGTGGTGGGGGCGGCCTTCGCGGGAGCGGTGCTGGGGTTCCTGTGGTACAACGTGCATCCGGCGGAGGTGTTCATGGGGGATACGGGCAGCCAGGCCCTGGGCGGTGTGGTGGGCACACTGGCCATCATCGCCAAGCAGGAGATTCTTCTTGCGGTGGCCGGCGGGATGCTGGTGGTGGAGACCCTGAGCGTGGCCCTCCAGATCTTCACCTTTCGCTTTCTGGGGGGACGCCGGGTCTTCCGCAGGGCCCCCCTCCATCACCACTTTGAACTCCTGGGATGGCCGGAGTCCAAAATCGTGGCGCGTTTCTGGTTTCTCTCGGTGATCTGTGCGGTGCTTGCCCTCGCCACCCTGAAGGTTCGCTGACATGAAACGTCCGCGGGGCGTGCTCGGCGCCTTTTTAGGGTATCTGGCCACGGTTCGGGGCCTGTCTCCCCGGACCCTGGAGGCCTATGCCCGGGATCTCCGGAAACTGGAGGGGTATCTCGCTCTGCTGGACCGGGATCTTCTGAACGCCACAGAGGAGGATCTCCGGGCGTTCCTGGCCTCTCTGGACGGGCAACTGGCGCCGTCTTCTGTTGCCCGGATGGTGAGTTCCATCCGCCGTTTCTATCGCTATCTCGTGATGCAGGGACTCCGGGAGGAAAATCCCGCCGAGCTGCTGGTGGCGCCCCGGAAGCCCCGCACCCTGCCCCAGTTTCTCACGGTGGAGGAGGTGGAGCGGTTGCTTGCTGCGCCCAACGTTCAGCGCCCTCAGGGGATCCGGGACCGGGCCCTCCTGGAGGTGATGTACGGGAGCGGCCTGCGGGTGAGCGAAACCGTGGGGCTGGAGATTCCCCATCTGGACCTTCAGGACGGGCTGGTGCGGGTTCGGGGGAAAGGGGCGAAAGACCGGGTGGTTCCCCTGACGGATGCGGCGGTGCACTGGCTGTCGGCCTATCTGGACGGGGTGCGCCCGGGCTGGAACCTCCGGGGAAGCAACCGGGTGTTCCTCACCCGGAGGGGCGGAGTCCTCACCCGGGTGGCCGTATGGAAGCTCCTCCGGAAATACGCCCGCCGGGCGGGCATTGAGAAAGAGGTGCACCCCCACATGCTGCGGCATTCCTTCGCCACCCATCTGCTCATGGGGGGCATGGATCTCCGGACCCTGCAAGCTTTGCTGGGGCATGCTTCTCTGAACACCACGCAAATTTACACCCATCTGGACCTGGCCCGTCTGCGGGAGGCCGTCCGGAAATACCACCCCCGGCGCTGACACGCCAGGCCCCGGGGCGGGAGACCCCATCGCGGCGTGCTGTCCGGAACTTTATCGCGTTTCCACCCTGTCCCCCAGGGCCCGGTGGAGCCTGCTCACCACTTCCCGGATCCAGGCCGGTTCCAGAACGAATTCCGCCCGTACCCGCTGCAGGATCCGTTCCACCTTCCAGGGATAGTTCAGGGGATCCACCCACACCCGCCGGGCGAAATCGCCCACCAGAGCGGCGAAACGTTCCGGATTCAGCGGCAGGAGGGGGGCCAGCATCACGTCCACCGTGATGCCGGCCTCGCCGAGTTTTCGCAACACCTCCAGACGCCGGGGGATGGCCGGTGCCCGGGGCTCAAAAATCCGGCGTACCGCCTCCCGATCCGTGGTGATGGAAAGCCCCACCGTCAGGCGCTTTCCGAAAGCGCGAAGAAGCTCAAGGTCCCGGAGGATAAGGGGAGAACGGGTGAGGATCCGCACCGAGAGGTCCTCCCGGGGCAGGAGACATTCCAGGAGTTTCCGGGTGAGTTCATACCGGGCCTCCACGCCCTGATAGGGGTCGGTGACCGAGGAAAGGAGCACCGTCCCACCC
>WFYF01000117.1 GCA_015490255.1 Caldifarciminota bacterium | reverse complement strand
GAGGGGGAACTGGACGAGCGGGCGATTGAAGCCTTTTCCCTTGAAGTTTTAGGGGCCGCGGAAGAAGCCATCCGCCGGGCGGTGCTCACCGCAGAGGGTTTGCACGGTTTTCTGGCCCTCCGGGATCTCAAAAGTCCGTGACGGAGGGGAAGTGGAAGCGGGGCAGGGCGATGGCGGGAAAAGCGCCGCCCGCGGGCGGGGCGATGTCATAGCGCTCCAGCGTCCCCACCGTTTCCCGGTCCCGGGACAGGCCGGCAACCTCCCGAAAGACCTCTAAAAGGGAAACGTGGAAGCGGAGGTTTTTCACGCCGGCCACGATTTCCCCCTTTTCCACCAGAAAGGTGCCGTCCCGGGTCATGCCGGTGAGGCGGGCGGTCCGCGGATCCGTGACGTTCACATAGTGAAAACGGGTCACGAGAAGGGCGCGATCAAACAGGGAAAGGAGTTCCTTCCGATCCATCCTGCCCGGGGCGATGTGCACGTGGGCGGGATAGGGAAAGCCGCCGAAAAAGTTCATGGCGTGGGCGGTGCTCACCGCCCCCATTTTGGTGGCCAGGCGGAGGTCAAACACCGGCCCCCGGACCACGCCACCTTCCACCAGGGGAAAAGCCCGTTTGGGAATGCCCTCGGCATCAAAGGGCATGGGGAAGACCCCGTTCGGGTCGTCCACCACGGTGAGGGCGGGGTCCAGCACCCGGGTGTCAAACCGGTTCAGAAAGCAGGAGTATTGCTCGTCCACGGCCTGGGCGCTGAAACCGACCCATCCCAGATAGAAAAACAATTCGGCCAGGGCGAGGGGTTCCAGAATCACGGGCCAGTCTCCCGGTGAGACCTCAATGGGACGGGATGAGGCGTGCGCCTTTCGGACGGCCCGTTCGGCCACGGCGGCAGGATCCAGGGCCTGGATGTCGGAGGAGGTGGCCTGGGCCCAGCCGGATCCCCCTTCTCCGGCGAAAGCGTTCACCCACAGCGCGGCTCCGGTGGTTTCCCAGAAAAGGTGCAGGTTTTCGCTGTTCAGGAGAGCCACCGCATATACCTGCGTCTGGACGGCACCGGAAATCTCGGCGCCTTCCGCAGTTTCCAGGGTCTGCTGGACGATTTCGGCCCGGTCGGAGGGGGTGGCCTGGGCGGTGGCCTCCACAAAACCCGCCCGGCTTTCCTCCTCCCGCCCCGGCACAAGGGGTGGGAGGAAGGGGTCTTCTGGCGCGTGTTCCAGAAGTGTCCGGGCCTGACTCACTCCGTCCAGAATACCCTCAAGATCGGTGCGCGTCCACCACACCACGGCCGCCCGCCGCCCGTGGCGCAGGCGAAGGCCCACGTGGAGGGAGGTGCGGTCCACACTCTGGTGGATGCGACTCCGGGCAAACCGGGTGAGGCCGAGGGACTCGTGGACCAGAACCACCTCCCCGGCGTAACCTTTGGCCGCCCGGAGGACGTTTTCTCCGATTTCAAACAGCATGTCCTTCATGATTCACCATCCCAGAAGTTTTTTGGACAGCGCCTTGTATCGCAGGTGTTCCCGGAAGGTTCGGGCAAAGAAATGCCTCCCTCCCGGTGCGGCCACAAAATAAAGATAGGGAACATCGGCGGGATAGAGCACCGCCCGGATGGAGCTTTCAGACGGGGAGGCAATGGGTGTCGGGGGGAGGCCCGGATTGCGATAGGTGTTGTAGGGGGAAAGCACCTCCACGTCTTCAAACGAGGGGCGCTTTCCGGTGGGGAGGACATACTTGATGGTGGGATCCGCCGCCAGAGGCATCCCCCGGCGCAGGCGGTTGTGAAACACCCCGGCAATGATCGGCTTTTCGTCCTCCCAGATGGCTTCTTTCTCCACAATGGATGCCAGGGTCAGCACCTGATGGAGGCTCCAGCCCATGCTGTCCGCCCGGGGTTTATAGGCCTTCCACCGTCTCATGAGCTCCTCCACCATGGTTCTGATCACCTCCCGCGCTCCCACTCCCAGGGCGAAGTGGTAAGTTTCGGGATACAGATAGCCTTCCAGATGGGGAAGGGTGTCCGGAATTTCGGGATATTTGCGGTGGAGGCTCTGGATCAGATGGGGGTCCCGGGCCCGGGCAAGGAACGTGTCCGCGGGAATGAGGAGGGAATCCTCCACGATGCGGGCGATCCTGCGAAGACTGGCCCCTTCGGGGATGGTTATCCGTACGAGATAGACGCCACGGGGCCGGAAAGCCAGGTTGAGCACGATTTCAGCAAGGGGTGCGGGGCGGGAGAACACGTATCCTCCTGCCCGGATCCGCCGATCCAGACCGGACGTGCGGAGCAGCGCGTACATCAGCACCGGATGGGCCAGCACGCCCTTTTCTTCCAGAAGGTCCACCACCTGAGAGGCTTTCGCCCCCTCCGGGATCAGGACCCGGACCTCTTCCCGTCCCTTTTTGAGAAAGAACACCCCATACAGCCACACACCGCAAACCATGAGAAGGGAGAGGAGCAGGGCTTTCCGGGGGATGGACCGATCCATGTCGGAAGTCAGCCTTCGTCGTCTTCGTCTTCGGCCTCCGCGCTTTCCAGGAGTTCACCGCGTTCCGTATAGTGGGTGAAAACCTCATACTCGGCCTCGTGAAGCATGCTGGCCAGCCGGTCAAACAGCCGGGAGGGCGGCTCGTCAGACTGGAAGACCTCCAGACGGCCTTCCCGGATCCAGGGCATCTCGGAGGGACGAAATATCTTCAAAAGGATCCGGCGCAGACGAAGTTCGTGCACGGGATCGTCATAGCGGGCAATCAGAAAACGGGCAGCATATTGGGTGTCTTCGTTCTGCAAGGGCGCGGCTTCCTGGAGCAGGGCAACGCGTACGAAAGGAACGGAGGGTCCTCCCGGGAAAGCACGCTTGCGATAGCGAAACACCCGGAGAACGTTGCCGGTGGGGATGAGTTCCACCAGCCCCGTGCGGGGATGCTCAAAGTGGACGTTGGGACGGTGGGGAAGGCGGGAAAGATCCCGGAGCTGTCGGGCGTATTCCCGGTTGCGCGTGCGGCGAAGCATCTCCAGCACTTCCCGGATCTGGAGGTTCAGGCTCTCCACCCGGTCGTAGATCTCCTCCACGTTCCGGTGAATGCGCTCCAGCTCTTTTCTTTTCCGGATCACGGCCGGGTGACCTCCTCCAGCCAGGAAAGATAGGCCTCATGCCCGTCCAGAACAGGGAGCACCAGGAATTCCGGAACCTCGTAGGGGTGGAGGGCAAGCAGGCGCTCCCGCAGGGCTTCCACCTTCCGGGGATGGGTTTTGAGCAGGGCGAAGACCTCGGAATCGTCCTCTATTTTCCCCTTCCAGCGATACACCGAGCGCACGGGGAACCGGGAAATGCAGGCCGCAAGCCCTTCCTCCACAAGCTTCCGAACGATGGTATCCGCCGAAGCCTCGTCGGGGAAGGTGGTGAACACCACCACCGCCGGAAGAGACTCAATCTTCATGGCCATCCTCGCCGAAAAGCCGGACATACTCTTTGTAAATGCACCGGTCCTGAATCACCACCAGGCCGGCTTCTTCCGCTTTTTTCGCCGCTTCATCGTGCCGTATGCCCTCCTGGAGCCACAGAACCTTCACATCCCCCCGCTCTTCCAGACGTTTCAGAACCTGTTCCACCACCTGCGGGATCTCCCGGGAAGGCCGGAACACGTCCACGATGTCAATGTTGTCGGGGACTTCCAGCAGGGATGGATAGGACTTCCGACCCAGAATTTTCTCGTGGAAGGGGTTGACGGGAATCACGTTGTATTTCCGTGCAATGAAAAAGGCGGGGATGCGGCGGGCGGGTTTTTCCGGATTGTTGGACATCCCCACCACCGCGATGGTGCGGTATTCGGTCAGAATCTTCCGGAGCAGATCGTCGGTGATCTTCGTCATCGCGAACCTCCTCTTGAAAGGGTATACATCGCCACGAAAGGAAGTATAGAGGACCGGGAAAAGACTTTCAAAAAATCCGTGGGGACGGTAGCGTCCCACAGTGCAACGTCCGGATCGTCTGGCTGAAGACCGGCGGGTGGGCGATTTTGCAGATGTGAAAAGGGAAAAATTTCCTGACCGACGGGTAAGTTTGTTCCTTGACAGGCCCGAAGGGACCGTGTACACTTTTACACGTGCCAATGGATGCGTTTGGATGGGCGAGGGTGGCGGAACCGGCAGACGCGCCAGATTTAGGATCTGGTGGGCACAGCCCGTGCGGGTTCAAGTCCCGCCCCTCGCATGTCTCCAATCCTTCCCGAACCGAGAGGTGAGCGGTGAAGACGAAACGAGCCATTCCCCTGGTGGATCTCAAAGCGCAGTATCTGGACATTCGCGAGGAGCTCCTTGAGGTCTGGGACCAGACCCTTCACCGGATGCACCTTTTCCTGGGCCCCCAGGTCCAGCAGTTTGAGCAGGCCTTTGCCCGGTATCTGGGCGTTCCCCACGTTCTGGGCGTGGGAAGCGGCACGGAAGCCCTGGATCTGGCCCTTCAGGCTCTCGGTGTGGGGCCCGGGGACGAGGTGATCACCACGCCCTTCACGTTCTTTGCGACGGTGGAAGCTATCCTGCATGTGGGAGCCCGTCCTGTGTTTGTGGACATTGATCCCGAAACCTATGCCATGGATCCCGCCGCGGTGGAAGCCGCCATCACCCCCCGGACCCGCGCCCTGCTTCCCGTTCACCTTTTTGGCCATCCCGCTCCCATGCATCGTCTGATCCCCCTTGCCCGACGGCACAACCTTCTGATCCTTGAAGATGCCGCGCAGGCCCACGGTGCCCGAATCCATCTGGACGGTGCATGGAAACCCGTGGGCAGTCTTGGGGATGCGGCGGCTTTCAGTTTCTATTACACCAAGAACCTGGGTGCTTTCGGAGAGGGGGGCGCGGTGGCCACGCCCCGCGACGATGTGGCCGAGAGGCTTCGCCTGCTCCGGGTCCATGGCCAGACGGACAAATACACCCACGCCTTGATCGGAACCAACAGCCGTCTGGACGAACTGCAGGCCGCGGTGCTGAATCTGAAACTTCCCCGGCTTGACCTCTGGAACGAGCGCCGGAGAACCCTTGCCGCGCGCTATACCGAAGCCCTCCGGGACCTGGATGTGATCACACCGGTGGAAGCACCCTGGGCCCACCACGTTTATCACCTTTACGTCATCCGGGTCCCCGCCGCCCATCGGGATGCGCTCCGGGAACACCTGATGGCCCGGGGGATCGGGGTGGGGATCCACTACCCCGTTCCCGCCCATCTCCAGCCCGCCCTTCAGGATCTCGGGTATGGAAAGGGCACCTTCCCGGTGTGCGAACAGATCGCCCGCGAAGTGCTTACCCTGCCCATGCATCCCTTTCTTACCGACGAGGAGGTGGACGTCGTCACCGAAACCATCCGGGCCTATTTCACCGGAGCGACAGGATGACCTACGACGCGGTGGTTGTGGGCGCAGGGATTTCGGGGATGTCGGTGGCCTACTGGCTCCACCAGTATGGGATGAAACATCTGGCGGTGG
>WFYF01000116.1 GCA_015490255.1 Caldifarciminota bacterium | reverse complement strand
TACGACGCCCTCGTCGCATTCCGGTTCCGCCACGCAAACACCATCCCCTCCCGGGTGAACCGTTCCGAAGATGGAAGCCCGATCTCCCCGTCCAGAGCGCGTTCCCCGTATCCCACGTTGTGAAACGTCCCGTCCGTCACGGCCTTCCGGTTCCCCAGACTCCGGAAACTCCGCACGCGATATTCAAACGCCTCCCCTGGGTTCACGATGTCCTGGTAGGTCATGTTGCTCGTGGTGTATACGGTGTCCACGACGTTCCAGGTGCTGGAATTCAGGGCCCGGCGTTGGATGATAAACCCGTCGCCTTTGAGGTTTCCGGGGTAATACGCCAGGCGGATGTTCAGGCGGGTGGGATCGTTGCAGTCGGACCAGACGGGGGAATGTCCCGGGCGATCCACAACGGCGAGGGTTGCAGAGTCCGGACCCCAGGAAGAAGTGAGGGCGCGACCGCCCGTGCCCAGATTCCGGCGGCTGTACAGCCGGATGTGCACGGTATCGGAAAGGGTGGAGAAGTTGTCCCAGAACGATGCGTTCCAGCCGATGGTGTCGCTGCCGGCAGAAGGGCTGGTGGCAAGGAAATAGCCCCGTCCCTCCCCGCGCTGACCGCCTTCCACGAGAAAAACAGAGGCCGCCACATGACTGGCCCAGGAAGGTGCTGCGCCCCAGGAGATATGAATCCCGGCCGTATCCGCCGAAGCGTTCACAAGGGGCGGGGCGGTGAGCTCAAGGGTGTCCACCCAGACGTTGTACGAGAAAAACGTGGTATCCACGGTGTCCCCGTCCACCACGATCTGCGTGTCCCGTGCAGCATACAGACCGACGACGATTTGCTTCAGCGCTGTCCCCGAGGGGATAAAGTCCCAGAAAGGATCATCCCAGGCAAGGAAACCGGAGGTGGTATCCTGCCCAGCGATTTTATGGCCCTGCGCATACACCGTATCCCCGCTCCACGGAATCGCCCGAACACTCATCATATAGCGGGTTTCATACGAGGACCGATCCGTCCAGGAGAAGGAAAGACCGGAGGTGGTGATGGTGAGCTGAGGATTGCCGGGACGGGCGAGTTTGTAACCGATGTCATAATCGCTTGTGTCAGTGCCGATCCGCCCGGAAACCGATCGCACTTTCACCAGAACACGCATGCGATACGATGGCGGTGTGGTTACCGTCCACTCCAGCGTGTCCTCCGACACCGAATCGGGTGGAACCAAATATCGTTTTGAAGCTATCAGCTCTGGAAAAGTGGTTCCTCCATCCAGGGACAGAAGCGCATAGGCGATGTCCAGCCGATCTTCTGCCCGGGCCGAATACCGCACGGGATAGGTCTGCCCCTCCTCCACCACGATCCCCGGAACATTGGGCCAGAGAAGGGTAACCTCCGGATACACCACATACTCCGGCGGCACCCGATAATATATCGCCAGCGTGATGTTGTTTATCTTCACAGATAAATGTTCTCTCCCTCGTTGGCCTCAACAAGTTTTCGCACCCCCACATACACGGAGTCCCGTTGCCCGTCCACCAGTTCCTGAACCTCCTGCACCAGCGCCGCGGGAAATCGCCAGTGCACCCTTCCCGGTGTGCCCGAGTTGGACCCCGGTTGCCCGAAGGTGATGCCCAACATCCCGCTCATGGACTCCCAGATCTGCTGATAGGAACTCCAGTCCATGATAGGCCCGGGCTTTCCAAGAACAAATCGGTGAGTGTCGGAGGAGGGACCAAACACCGCATAGTCCATCACAAAGACAACGGAATCCACGATGGCCCCGCTGTCCGGAATGAGACGAAGATCTTCCTGATTCCACCGTATCGCCGTTCGTTGAATTTCCAGATAGGGAGGATCGATTCCCTGCGAGGGAAACACGCCCACCCAATCCTCAGACCTTGGTGCCCGATATTCATACGTATCCGGCCATTCCACGCGTCGGGCTCCGTAAAGACGTTCATCCGCCCAGCCGCTGTCCTGGATGAGGGAGTCGCTCCAGATGATATACACCACATGCCGATCCCCTCCCAGATATTCCCCCGTCACCTCACCACGGACCGGCATCACCTGGACCGCCCAGAGGAGGAACCCCATCAGCACAGTTCCTCCCTGCCGGAGCATCCCCATGGCCATCCTCCTGTTGGATCAGCGAACCCAGACTTTCCATCCTCTTTCCCCCACCTGAACTTCATAAATCCCGGGAGCAAGGGGCGAAATCATCATCTCCTGCCCTTTGATC
>WFYF01000115.1 GCA_015490255.1 Caldifarciminota bacterium | reverse complement strand
CTCCGGGGGCTGCGTCTGGTGGCCCAGCTGGGATTCTGGGTGGAGGGGCGAACCCTTACCGCCATGGTGCGTTTCGCACAGGGCCTGCTGCGAGTGGCCCCGGAACGGATCCGGATAGAATTGCTCCGCCTGGCCGAAGGGGATTTTGCCGACCGGGCCTTCCGGCTCGGTTTTGAGACGGGGGTGCTGGATCCCCTCCTCCCGGAAGTGGCCGCCCTGAAAGAAGTTCCCGAGGTGGACGTGCTGGACCACACCCTCACCGCCCTGCATTATCTGGTCCAGGACCTCACCTTTCCGGAGAGGGCCCCCTGGGCTTCTTTCGGCACCCGTCCCGTGCCCCGGGCCCTCACGGTGCTGGGAGGGCTGTTTCACGACATCGGCAAAAAGGACACCTACAGCCGGGACGAAAAGGGGATCCATTTCTACGGGCACGATCGGCTTGGGGCCCGGATGGTCCGGAGACGTCTGGAAGCCCTCCGGTTCTCCCGGGACGAGCAGGACTGGATCAGCACCTTTGTGGCGCGGCACATGTATCCCCACCTCCTGGCCCACAGCCACGACCGGACCCCCCGGGCGGTGGCCCGTTTCATCCGGAAGACGGGAGAGCTCCTCTTCCCCCTGCTGTATTTCGCCATGGAAGACGCCCGGGCCTCTCCCCATGTGGGGGGCGGCATCCAGGACCATCTCCAGCTCCTCCGGGAAGTGGAGGAGATTCTGGAAGCCTCCGAAAAGCGCCCCGTCCGGCTCATCACCGGACACGATCTCATGGCCCTGGGCTATCCCCGGGGGCCCCTCTACCGGAAAATCCTCACCGAGGTGGAGGAGCGGGCCATGGCCGGGGAACTCACCACCCGGGAGGAGGCGCTGGACTGGGTGCGCGCCCACTATCCCCTGGAGGAGGTGAATGGCTGACGGGGGGATCCGGATCCGGAAGTCCGGCCGGGGGAGCCTGATCTTTCTCCACGGCGCAGGAGGCAACCACACCATCTGGTTTCCCCTCACCCGCCGGCCCTGGCCGCTGGACCTGGTCCTGGTGGATCTGCCCGGGCACGGGAACCTCCGGGGACAGACACCCCCGGAAAACCCGGAAGAAGCCCTCGGATGGCTGGAGGAAACCCTCGCCGGATTTCCCCCGCCCCGGGTGGTGGTGGGCCATTCCCTGGGAGGTGCCCTGGGCCTGGCCCTCGCAAACCGGGAAGCCGGTGTGGACGCGGTGGCCATGGTGGCAAGCGCCCTGCGGTTTCCAGGGAGAACCGCTCCGGGTCCGCCGGAGATCGCCTGCCGCCGGCTGTTTCACCGCCCCGAACTCCGGAAAAAGTGCGAGGAACATTTCGCCCGGTTCCTGGACCCGGGAACGGTGGTGGCAGACCTCCGGCTGGCCTCGGCGCTGGATCTCCGGGAGGTGGCTCCTGCCCTTCAGGTCCCCGTGCTGTATCTCTGGGCCCGCCACGACGCCCTCCTGCCCTATTCCCTGGCGCTGGAGGCCCGCACCCTGCTTCCCCGTGTGCAGTATGAGGAAATTTCCGGGGGGCATATGGTGGTGCTTGAGAACCCTGAAGGGGTGGCACAGGCCCTGGAGACCTTTCTGGAGAACGTTCTGTGAACCTCCCTGTCTGGCTGGATCGTCTGCCCCGGTATCTGGATCCCCACCCCATCCATCCCTGGCCGGCCCGACCTTTTCGCCGGGAGGCCGGCATCCTGGTCCCCCTCGGCGTGAACCCGAAAGGGGAGGTGTTCCTCATTTTCACCCGCCGGAGCCCCCACCTGGCCATCCACGCCGGACAGATCGCCTTTCCCGGCGGCCAGCGGGAGGGCAAGGAAACCCTGGAGGAAGCCGCGCTGCGAGAGGCCCGCGAGGAAATCGGCCTTCCCCCGGAGGCGGTGCGTGTCTTGGGTCCCCTCGGGAAAACCTTTTCCCCTTTTGACATCGCCGTGCAACCCTTTGTGGGCCTCGTGAACCTCCCCCGGACCTTCACCCCCAACGAGGAGGTGGCCGAGGTGCTGGTGGTTCCCCTGGAGGTGCTTGTCCGCACCCGTCCCCGGGTGGTGGTCTGGCAGGTTTACGGGGTGGTGGTTCCCCTTTTTGCCTACCGGGTCGGGGAAAACACCATCTGGGGAATGACCGGACGGGTGGTGGCGGATCTCCTCATGCGGGTGCGGCGGGTTCGGGCGTTATGCCTCACGAGAAAATCTACAGGAACCGGGGTTGAT
>WFYF01000114.1 GCA_015490255.1 Caldifarciminota bacterium | reverse complement strand
GGGTCCAGAACCATGAACAGGGGGGAAGCGGGACCTATCAGGGGATGGAGGGAAAGGGTTTCGGGCACAGCCTGGGGTCGGGGCTCCGTGATCAGGGGCACGGGCAGGGTGGCGTTGACCTGGAAGGTATAGGTGAGCACGTCTGTGAAGGGAAACATTTCAAGGGTGACCCAGGCGGTTCCCTGCGTGGAGTCCACCCTCGTGGCCACAAATTGCCTGTCCACGGTAAAGTTAAATCCGAAGAAGTTTGTGGAGTCCGAGCGGTTGAGGGTATAGACATAGCCACCCACAACTTCGTCCAGCTCCATGGCATAGCTGTAATAGACGTTGCCGCTGTAAAAGGGTGCACCGCCCACGACGATGTCTGCCGTGCCGGTATAGGCGAACTGTTTCCCCGTCACGTTGGTGGACAGACCGGTCCACACCTCCACGAGGGGATCCACCTGGGCCCGGAGAATCCCGGGCAGGATCACCGTCCACACCATCCACCGCTTCATGGACCACCTCCTGTTTGGTGCGTGTTTATATTATACGCTCTGATCGGCGTCAGGGATGTGAGAGATCTCACGGGGGAGGCACGGAGAAAAGATTTTCTGCGAGGAGTGGCGGAAAAACACCCACCTGGGCGGTGGAGGACTTGAACCTCCGACCTCCGGCTTGTAAGGCCGGCGCTCTCGCCAGCTGAGCTAACCGCCCACGTGTGGATCAGCCGCCCGCAAGAAGGCGGGCCAGTTTGGCCTTCCGACGGGCGGCCGTGTTGGGATGGATGATGCGCTTGCGGGCCGCCTTGTCCAGCAGGCTGTAGATCTCCCGCAGAAGCGCTTCTTTCTCCTCCCGGGTGCCGGCGGCGTGGAACTTTTTGATCATGGTTTTGATCCGGGACCGGACCGCCCGGTTGCGAAGCCGCCGCTTTTCGGACTGGCGCACCCGTTTGAGGGCCGAAAGGTTCTTTCGGGGTTTGGACATGGTCGCTCCTCCCTTAGTCCTTCACTTCCACAAGCCCCCGGGGAAACCGCCGCTCGGGAGCCTCAAAGCTGCGAACAAATCCCGCAAGGAGTTTCACGATGTTCTCCAGGTCCTCCAGATCCACCATCTCGGCCGGCGTGTGCATATAGCGGTTGGGAATGCCCACCAGGCCGGTGGGAATGGCCCCACGAGCCACCTGCATAACCCACGCGTCAGTTCCAGTTGCACCGGGTGCTCCTACGATCTGATAGGGGATGTTCTCTTTCTTCGCCACTTCTTCCAGCCGCTCAAACACCGCCGGGGTGATGTTGGGTCCCCGCAGAAGGACAGGCCCTTTGCCCAGCACCACTTTGCCCACCCGCTTCTGATCTTTCTCGTGGGAAGGGGCGTCGGTGGCGAAATCCACATCCAGAGCCACCGCCACATCGGGATACACTTCATAAGCGATGGTGCGGGCCCCCCGCAGGCCAATCTCCTCCTGGACCGCAGCCACCGCCACCACCCGGATGTCCCGCAGCCCCGACTCCCGGAGCACCCGCAGGGTCTCAAAGGCCAGGAACACCCCCACGCGATCGTCAATCCCCCGGCCCACGATCCGGCCGTTCAGCAGCTCCTCGGCGTCCCAGTCCAGCACCACGGGAGCGCCGACCCGGAAGAGGGCTTCCGCCTCCTCCCGGTTCCGGGCCCCCACATCAATCCACATCTCTTCATATTTCCGGGCTCTGTCCCGTTCGTCCCGGTCCTTGAGATGGATGGGCTTTCCCCCCACCACCCCCTTGACCCACCGGTTTTCGCTTTCGCTGAACACCCGGACCCGCTGGCCCTCGGTGGTGGCACGATCCGGGCCTCCGATGGGCTGAAAATACAGAAATCCGTTGTCGTCCACGTGGGTGATCATATAGCCGATTTCGTCCATGTGCCCTTCCAGCATCACGGTATAAGGGGCGTCGGGATTCAGCACCACCGCCACGTTGCCGTGGGCATCCTGGAGCACCTGGTCGCCATAAGGGGCATAGCGCTCAAGAAGCCGCGAGGCGAAAACCTCTTCAAACCCCGAGGGGCTCGGGATGGAAAGAAGTTCCAGGAACCATTCTTTCTTCAGGCTCATGCCGCATCCTCCTTTCGCGTTTTTTCCAGATCCGCCAGAATCTTCTCGTTGAGCTTCTCCCGCGCGAACCGGGCAGCCACCCGCACCGCGTTCGCCATGGCACCCCCGCCGGAACGTCCGTGGGCGATGATCACCACCCCCTGCACACCCAGAAGAGGCGCACCACCGTATTCCTCATAGTCCATCTCTTTTTTAAGCCCCTCCAGCGCCGGCTTGAGGAGCAGAGCCCCCGTGAGAGCGAGAGGATTCCGCCGGATGCGATTCTTGAGCTTTTCCTTCAGAACCGAAACCACGCTCTCGCCGAACTTTAAGAGCACGTTGCCCGTAAAGCCGTCGGTGACCACCACATCC
>WFYF01000113.1 GCA_015490255.1 Caldifarciminota bacterium | reverse complement strand
TTCCAGAAAGGTTCGGGCGTTCCGGGGCGCATGCCCTCCCACATCGTTGTTGAAATAGGCAAACACCCTGCGGGGCCGGGCCTCCCGGATTTTCTCCACATAGGGAAGGAGGTCGGCCTCCTCAAACGGATCCCGATACCACCGGGTTTTTCCGTGAAAGCGAAGATACACCACCTCCCCGGTGATCACGAAATCCGGAGGCAGCCGCGGCGCCATCACCGTCACCCCCACAATGCCCACATCTTTCAGGGCCTTCCAGGTTTCTTCCCGCCACCAGGAAGGGTGGCGAAACTCCACCGCCACGGGAAGCCCCAGATTCCCCAGCCGGGAGCACACCCGCTCCAGATGCTCCTCACTGAACCGGAAACGGGGCGGAAGCTGAAACAGCACGATGCCCAGGGTATCCTCTAACAGCCGGACCACCTCCCCGAACCGCCGGAGCCCTTCCTCATCTTCCAGCACCCGGGTGTGGGTCAGGCTCCGGTGGGCCTTCACCGCATACACAAACCCCTCCGGCGCCTGCCGTTTCCACCCCTTCACGCGCTTCTCGTCGGGAAACCGATAGAAACTCGCGTTGATCTCCACGGTGTTGAAATGCCGGGCATAGTGGGCAAACCAGCGGTGAGGCGGCAGATCCGCCGGATAGAACACCCCTTTCCAGTGCCAGTAGAAATACCCGGAACAGCCCACCCGGCACTCCATCCTCACCCTCCGGCGTTCAGCCGGTCCACGATGGTGAGGAGTTCCCGGATATCCTGGATTTCATAATCCGCACCGGGATCTTCCGTGCCGAAAATGTCCCCATAGCGGGCGAACACGGTGACCATCCCCAGATTGCGCCCGCCCACCATATCCTTCTGGGCCCAGTCCCCCACCATGATGGCCTCCCGAGGCGTCACCCCTAATTTTTCCAGAGCCAGCCGGAAGGGCCGGGGATCCGGTTTGGGCACTCCGGAATCGTCCAGGGTGATCACCACGTGGAACAGGTGATGGAGATTCAGCTCCACCAGCCGGGTCCAGGCCTGCAGCCGGGGGGCGTCCGTCACCACGCCGAGCTTCAGGCCCCGGTGGAGGAGAGCCACCAGGGTGGAGGTCACGTGGGGGAAAAGGGCCAGCGCCCCTTCCTTGGCCCGACGATAGCCCACAATGCCCGCGGCCAGGATTTTGTAGTCCACCTCCCCCAGCGTCTCCTGGAGAAACCGGTCAAAGACCTTCTGATATTCCCAGCCCTCTTTTTCGTAAATGGCGAAGATCCCCCGATAGGCGGTCTCCTCATCCAGAGGAAGGCCGGCGTCAATCATCTCGGCGATGGCCCGGCGGACCGCCGCCTCCTTCATCCGGACAAAGTCCACCAGGGTGTTGTCCAGATCAAAGATCACCGCACGGATCATCCGCATCCTCCTTTTTCAAAGCATAGCCTGAACCGCCCGACCCTTCAAGGGAGCAGAACCCCGGGGGAAATGTGCGATTTCTCACACCGTGTTCGGGAGCTCTGTCCTATATTTGAGACCGGGCCCATTCCAAACAGGAGGTTGGTCATGCTGATGGTATGGGTGATGGTGGGCCAGGTCATCTGGGCGGAGGACTTCCAGAGTGCTCCGCTCGGTCAGACCCCTCCCGGCTGGCAGGTGCTCAACGCCTCCAACATGGCGCACGCGGCTTCGGTGGAAAACAGCTGCTACGGCTATCCGGGGAACACGCCGCCTCTTCTGTGTATGGATGCAGTTTTTCAGGGAATCGGCAGTGATACCGGATGGGTGGAAGTGATCTCTCCAGCCATTGCCTTTCCCCTGAACGGCCAGGTGGACCTTCGCCTTTCCTATGACTGGACCATGGGGGGCAACGCTACCGATGGCGCGATCCGGGGCAAATTGAAGACGTTTGTGCGAACTTTTTCTCCAGGCACGGGCTGGTCACCCTGGCACCTGATGGCACAGCATGCGGACGCATGGGCCGGGCGGTATCAGAACCAGGGGAACCGGCAGATTCTCATCAGTTCAGTTCCCGGGGCCGAAAGTCTCCAGATTCTCTTCCGTACAGAAATCATTGACTCCACCGCAGGAGCTTCCTCCACCGACACCGGCGGCGTCGCGCTGGACAACCTCACGCTTGAAGTGGTTGACACCACCGTATGCTGTCATCTCGTGGTGGATCCGCCGCAAATCTATCCCGACAGCCAGGGAAACGGCTATTATCTGTATTTCCCCTCGCTGTGTGCGGATCAAAACTGCCCGTCCCTTCCCGAGACCTTTGAAATCACGGTGGTGGTGAACGGTGACACCGTCCTGGAAGACACCGTGGTGTTGAGCGACACGCCCTGCGTGTATTATGCGATCCCTGTCCCCGCTCAGCCCGGTTTGAACACCATTGAACTCTATGACAACGACTGCGCCACCCAGCCTTACCTCTGGCGGCTCATGGATGTGGAAGAGCAATCCCGCTGCGAAGTGCCTGTGCGGCGCTTCACGGTTCTGGTTCTCCGGAGGCATGAGCGGGTGGATGCACACTTCCAGGAACCTGCGCTCATCGTGGGACCGGATGGACGGAGCTGGCGGGTTCAGCCCGGCCGATCCCTCAAACTGCCTCCCGGCTCTTATCGTTTCCGGCAGTCCCACCGCAGCGGCACTCTGTTGATCCTCCCGTGAGGTCCCACCTCCTCTTCCACTCCCCTCCCGGGGGCGGAGAACCCGCCCCCGGGCTTGAAGCGTTGCGGGAGGAAGTGTAGAATATGCCCGGAGCCAACAGGGAGGGGCAAGATGCCGCGGGTTGTTCTGTTCTATCCCGAATCGGACTTCCCCATCTTCGGGAGCATGCGCAACAAACGGGTGAAACTCGCCATCCTCCCGCCACTCGGACCCCTGTATCTCGCCGCCAACCTGAAACGGGACGGATTTGACGTGGACGTGGTGGATTTCAACGCCGCGCCCTATTCCCTTGAGCGACTGAAGGGCTATCTCAACGGCGCGGATGCGGCGGGGATCACCATCCAGAGCTTCAATCTGAACTTCGCCCGCAGGCTGATCCAGGACATCCGCCGGGTGGCGCCGGACCTGCCGGTTGCGGTCGGCGGCCCGGAGTTCACCCTTCGCCCCCGGCCTTTCCCTATGGCCGACCTCACCGTCGCAGGAGAGGCCGAGCGGACCATCAGCGAAATCTTTGACAAACTCATCCACGGTGGGGATCTTTCCACCATCCCCGGCGCGCTGCTCCCGGCACCCACCGCAACGGGATGGAAGATGGCCCGTCCCATCCACGTGGAGGAAGATCTGGACAGCCTGCCCTTCCCCCTGCGGGACGCCCTGGTCCCGGAGGTCTCCTATGACCTGTTCGGGAAGAAATACGGACGCCTCATCGCCAGCGTGCTCACTTCCCGGGGATGCCCCTACCGGTGCCGGTTCTGCGCCCACAACTCCACCAGCTTCCGGACCTTCCGTTTTCGCAGCGCCGAGAATATCCTGGCCGAAATGGAAGAGCTCTGGAACCGGGGATACCGGGTGATCGGGTTTGTGGACGACACCTTCACCATCCCGAAAAAGCGTGCCATGGCGGTGATGAAGGGGATCGTGGAGGCCGGATGGGATTTTGTGATCGCCCTCCAGACCCGGGTGGATCAGATTGACGAGGAACTGGTGGAATGGATGTATCGGGCCGGGGTCCGGGCCGTCGTTTTCGGCCTGGAGTCTGGAAATCCTGACACCCTGGCCTATTACCGCAAAGGCACCACGGTGGAGCAGAATCGCCGGGCGGTGGAACTGTGCGAAAAATACGGCATCGTGTCCGTGGGAGACTTTATCCTCGGGGCGCCGATGGAAACGCGGGAGCACATGGAAAACACCATCCGGTTTGCTCTGTCCACACCGCTGGACCTTGCAACCTTCTGGGCGCTGGAGATTCCCTACGGCTCCCCTCTCTGGGATGAAGCACGGGCCATGGGAGCGGTGAAGGAAGACGAATTCATCGCCACCGCCGGCAAAGAGCGGGGGTTCGGTCAGTTTTATTCCTGGGAGGTGGAGGCCATGGCCGAGGAGGCTTTTCGGAGATTTTATCGTCGTCCCGGACACTGGCTGCGGTTCGCCCGCAAGGCATTGAAAGACCGAAAACTCCGTCCCTGGTTCCTCCGGGCCCTGAAAACCGCGGTCTCTCTCCAGATCCGCCTGCGCCTTGCCCCGCAGGAACCCGCCCCCGAAG
>WFYF01000112.1 GCA_015490255.1 Caldifarciminota bacterium | reverse complement strand
TGATTCAAGGGTCAAACATAAACCACAGCCCTCTTTGAATCATATCAACGCCGGTCACGAAATTTCCTCCAGAAAGGTTCACAAAAGAGAGCCCTACAAATCATGGGGCGATTAAAACTACCCACACAGGCACAGCAGGGAAATGGCGACGCAGGCGCAATATATCATGTACAAGTTGCTCACCGTAAGAAACTCCTGAAGACATTTCCGCTTGTAAAGGCTTCGCCGGAACGATTTCAACAGCAACTTCCGCCTTGGCTTCGTTATAGAAATACTGAAACTTGGCCAAATCATAGAACATAAAAGCATATTTGCCAAACTGGACTTCTACAAGTACACCGTCTTTAGCAAAATCTATTTGCTTAGAACCTCTCAGTGTATATTGTGATGGATAATCAGGAAGTTCCAGAATAAACTGATCCTTCAGCTCCTCCCAGCCTCGTTTTTGAAACTCTTCTCTGAACTGCACGTTCATTTGTTTGGGATCGTATAACCTTTGGCCACGTCGATTCCTCTCACGACTGACTTTTGTTTTATAGGCGCGAACAGTTTTGATAACAGACATAATCTCATCCAAATGTGTGCGAAAACGGACCTGCAGAATTTCTTTTCCGCCAAGATGTGAATATTCATAAAAGATGCGCATCGGTCATTCCTCTGCAGATTTTCCTTTGTGTGACAAAAACAATGGTAGCTGAGGAGACTCCTTCCATTCTCGCACAGGCACCAAACGTACGTGCTTTGGGGGAATGTAAAGCGAAGGGTTATTGGGATCGTATACAGGACGCTCCATAGGGCGAACGCGCAGTTTGCCCAATTCTCCCAACATCAATCGTTCTCGAGCGATTTCAACATATTCAGGCACAATTTCTGCGCCGGCTGCCCTTCGGCCATGCATGAGAGCAGCAATTGCTGTGGTCCCTGAGCCAATGAATGGATCCAGGACCCAGTCACCAGGGTTCGTCAAAGCCAGTACGAGTCTTTCAATTAGTTCCACTGGAAATTGAGCTGGATGCACTGTTTTCTCAACATGGTTGGCCTTCACATTAGGAATTTCCCACACATCGCCAGGATTTTTACCCAGAGGATGCCCAGAAAGCTGCCCTTTACGGTTTCCCTTGAAATGCCGTTTAGTTGGGTACTTTTGTGGGATTCTGACCGCATCCAGATTGAAAACATAGTCATCACTTTTGGTAAACCATAGAATGACCTCATATCGTCCAGAAAAACGACGTTTGGCATGCAATCCATGACCAAATGTCCACACAATGCGATTCCGCAATTTAAGACCCATTTCCTTGAACACAGGGTAGAGCAGGATATCAAGTGGAACCACTTCTCCCTGATGGATATAATTGCCGACCTGCCAACATATACTTCCATTCGGCTTCAGCACGCGAACGCTTTCGGCAATTACACGCCTTTGTTGGTCTATATACTCTTCCAGCGATACTCGTTTCTCATATGGCTTCCCTATATTGTATGGGGGAGAGGTTACGATCAAAGCGATACTCTCATCCGGAATTTCCCGAAAGAGATCCAGACAATCTCCTGGGAATAGGACCACATCAGCCATTGGGTCAAAATGTTCCCTTATTTGCAAGTTCCCCATAGAGACCCCTCACATCTCTCTCCTTCCTACCTTTTTGTTAAGGCTAAAGCGATCTTATGTTAGGGTATCTTTCACGTTCCTGCAACCCTACCGATAACGTCGCTCCACTTTTGGAAAAGTTGGGCACAAGAGCGCATATATCGCTACCAATCAGCCATCACCCCATCCGGGCGCAGACCGCCTGACCGCGCCCTTTCTGCTTGGCAAGATAGAGGGCCCGGTCCGCCCGTTCCAGCCAGTGCTGGGGGGTGTGGTCCGTGGGGATGAGCTCGGCCACCCCGATGGACACCTGAAGGGGCAGGGCCGTTTCCCCGAAGGTTCGGCCCTTCAGTCCCTCCAGAATCCGCTGGGCCAGGCGCAGACCCCCGGCCTCGTGGGTGTTGGGCAGGAGAATGCAGAACTCGTCTCCACCGTAACGGAACACCAGATCCCCCCGCCGCACGGTCTCCTGAAGAAACCGGGCAAAATCCACCAGCACCGAGTCCCCCACCCGGTGACCGTTCTGATCGTTCACGTCCTTGAAACGGTCCAGGTCCAGGAGGAGCAGGGTGGCGGGGATCCGGTAACGGGCGTGATGGGCCAGGGCCTCATGCAGACGGTCTTCCATATGCCGGCGGTTGTACACCCCTGTGAGGGGATCCAGCATGGCTGCCTCACGGAACTGCTCCAGCCCCTTCTGGAGTTCCCGGGCCGCGTCCATCGCCGCCTCGGCGTTCACCCAGAGCACCACCTCTCCCAGAAACCGGTGATCAATTTTCACGGTGCTGCGACGCTCCAGAACCACCCGCCGCTCCCCGTTCAGGAGACACCGGACCACCCGCATATCCGGGATGTCCAGGGGCAGATGCTCATAGAGAAAGATTTCGTGGAAGGGCAGACCAAGGACCTCCTCGTCCAGACGGAACATGGCGAGGAGAGCGGGGGAATACAGGCGGACGGTGCCCCGGCGGTCCAGGAGGAGAATTCCCTCCTCCACGGATGCAAACACCGCCTCCAGCACCCCCGGACTGTCCGGACGGAACACCTGATAGCGCACCACGCCCACCGCGATCACCAGGCTCATCAGAAAAGCCCCCACAAAGGCCATGCCGGGGATGGGGGCCATCGTGCCGGTGGTCAGGGTGAAAATGGGCAGGAGCCCGTTGATCAGCAGCGCGGGAATATAGGGCATCAGGGCTCCGGCCATGATGATCCAGAGCTGCCGGCGCTGCTCGGGTGAAGGGCTGGTCCGGGCCTTCCGGAACAGAACCCACAGACCCACGAGCGGCAGAAGACCGAAATAAAGGGTGGCCAGAGGCCAGAGGGGACCTTCGTTCACCGCCCATCCCCACCACATCGGGCGGGGATCCCGATAAAGCAGGTCGTTTATGAAGGCCAACACGATAAAAACGGGAGGAAGACCCCAAAGGAGTTGAATCCACCTCCGGTGTCGCCAGGGATGATGGGTCATTTCCAGGGCGAACAGGAAAAACAGCAGCGGGGGCCACGCCCAGCCCAGGGGCAGAAGGGTGCTCCAGAATCGTGCTGCGGCCAGGTCCGGTGCGGTCCGGAGTTCAAACTCCAGAAAACCCCAGAGGGAAATGGTGAGCACCGTGAGGGCAAAAAGCCGGGTTGCCCGGTTCCGGGGTCCCTGGGAGAGCACCCAGAAAGCCAGCAGGGCTGAAACCACCGCCCCCGCGCCTGAAGAGGCCCAGACCAGAAGACGCATCCCCTCCATACGGGGTTAGGATACACAAAAATACGGGTTTTTTCAACTCCCCGTGCCGAACCGGTGGACCTGTTCGTCTCCCTCCCGGAGCCCCTCGCGGTTTCTTGACGCACCCTGCGACGCCCCATAGAAT
>WFYF01000111.1 GCA_015490255.1 Caldifarciminota bacterium | reverse complement strand
TTCCGGGCCGCCACGCCCACCGTGACACCGATATAGGGGCCGAGCCCTTTTCGCTCCAGGGCCAGCGTCAGGCGCCACCAGCTCCGGACCAGGGGGCGGAGGGGTCCGAAAGATGGATAGAGGGGCAGGGAGACCCCCAGGCTTTTGAAAGCCTCCCGGAGCAGGCGATACCAGAGACCCGGGCGCATGCCGTATCCCCAGCCGTGGAGGACCTCAAACCCTGCCGCCTCCACAACGGCCCTCAATTCGCGATAGGAAAACTCCGTTTCCCATCCCGCAAACCACTTCCCCATGGCCATCAGGGCGTGTTTCAGCAGCGTATATACGTGGTATTTCTGGGGCACGTCCACGAGAAGGATCCCCCCCGGCTTCAGGATCCGGAAGTTTTCCCGCAGCAGGGGGAGGGGGTCTGCAAAGTGCTCCAGCAACCCCTGATGATACACCAGATCAAAGGTGTTGTCCGGAAAGGGCGTCTGGAGGGCGTTCGCCCGGAGGAAAGCCGGTTCGCGGGAGATGCTGCGGGAAAGGAAAAGGGCTTCCCGGGAAATGTCCAGCAGGACCACCGTTCCCCCGTTCCGTGCAAGAGCGTGCCCTTCCCGGCCGGTTCCCGCCCCCACTTCCAGAATGCGTTTCCCCCGCGGCTCAGGGAGAACGCGCCGGATCTCATACAGGAGATCCGTGACGGCCGGATAGATCTCGGAGACCTCTCGTCCGCCCCAGAAGCGGTCCCAGACTTCATCACGGGTGGGATCCATGCGCGGCATGGCCGAAAGGATAAAGGGGACCGTCGGACGCTTCAACCTCGGGCAAACATTGGGCCTGTCAAAAAAACCTGGGGGTTGGCAGTTCGTGGGGGGAGTATCTTTCAGGGAGTGAGCAGGACAAAGTTAATGGGGCCTGGACGGAGGCGTTTTCGTAAGGAAGTCTTGTGGGAAATAGCGGCGTGGATAGCGAGCCGGGTGGAAGCGCGGAAGAAAAAGCCTGGGAGGCCGCGGAAGTATTCCCGTGCACGTGAGGAAAGCGTTGTTCATGCTCCTGGTGGTGATGAACCTGCGGACGCTGTCCTTCCTCACGGTGGCCGAACATTTGCCACACAGGGTCCGAGGGCGTATAATTTGAATATCAGGAACGAACACGCGGGGGGGAACAGGAGGGGATCGGCCCTTCAGATCTCCCGTCAAACCGCAGGAGGGGGTTATGAAGAAAGCACTCCTCGGGCTCATGGGAGCCCTCGTCCTCCCCTCCGGCCTTCAAACCCAGGCCTTCTTCCAGGCCCGGTGGACGGGGGTTGCGGTGCAGGCCTTTACCGCACCGGACTCCTATTGCATCAACGGATTCCAGACCACCGGACCGGACGGGCAGGGGTATGTGGAACTGGTCGCCCAGGCCAGCGACGGTTCCACCGGAGCGGTGCTGCGGGCACGATGGCAGAGTGTGTCCGTGCAGCCTTTCGCCGGAGGGGGGTGCCTCACAGGATTCACGGTGAGCGGACCGGATCCCCAGGGATTCGTCACCCTCACTGCCCACGCAGCCGGTGGAGCAAGCGGAGATATCCTGACCGCACGCTGGCAGGGCATGAGCGTGCAGGGCTACACCGCACCCACGGGGACCGTGATCCAGGCCTTTTTCGTGGGAGGACCGGATCCTCAGGGATGGGTGATCCTTTCGGCCGACACGGTGGACGCCGCCACTGAGGTGGAAGAAAACAACAGCCCCACCGTGGTGTTCGGGTTCACCTCCCTTCCGGGGGTGATCCGGGGCCGTGCGACCGTGTCCTTCGGCCTTCCCGCAGAGGGAAACGTCCGTCTGGAACTTTACAACCCGCTGGGACAGAAGGTGAAAACCCTGCTCTCAGCCTATCTTCCCGCCGGGATCCACGAGGTGGACCTCCGGGCGGGAGACGTGGGACGGGGGATGTATTTCCTTCGTCTCGTGAATGAACAGAACGTGGTGGCCCGCAAAATCATCCTGGCGGGTCGCTGAAAGGAGGGAAAATCATGAACCGTTTGGGCCTTTTTGGACTCACCCTGGCGCTGGCCTCGCCCCTGGCCGCCCAGTGGACGGAAGGTGGGGCACGGATTGGCGAGAATCTGGACACCCTGGTGGTCACTCTTCCGGGGCTCGGAGTGGTGATGATGCTCTACGAGTATGGCGACGGTGGCGCGCTTGCCCTCATGGACACAGCGGGTGTGGGGGGGCTTTATCTTTATGGGAACTTCTCTGACGGCAGCCGGATAGCCATGCTGGGAAGCGATGGGATTGTGCTTCGCACATACACCACCTCCCTGGACAAGGTGGAAATCCCCCAGGACGCCATCCAGTCCTTTGAGATCTCTGACGAGCCGGGCGTGGCCTCCGCCACGAACACGGGCAGCATGGGTTCCATCAGTTCCGGGATGAACGTGCTGCTGCAGCGCACCATTGTGGTCCCGGCCAGCGGATATCTCCTGGTGGTTGCCACTGCTCAAATTGGAGTTTCTCACACCAACGGAACAAGCACGGGTGCGGAGTTCGGTGTCTCTCTGAACGATTCCACGACCCTGCCTGCCAACCAGGACGTGGCGCTTTATGTGGGAAGCACAAGTCCCACCATGTCCTTCGGACAGCCCGTCACGGTTCAGGGACTCTTTGAAGTTGGACCAGGCACCCATACCCTGTATTTTCTGGCCAATAAATACTCCAGCGGCGGGGGTTTTTCGGCCTTTGACGGGCAGCTTTCCGTGATCTATATCCCCACAGCGTATGGAACCGTGACCCCCACGAAAGTGGAGCCCGGGAAAACCGCGGAAAATCCGCTTCAGGCCTCCGGGACGCCAGCGGTTCGCACCCCCCGGGGGATGGAGGAAAGAATGCAGTCGGAGCAGGCCAACCAGGCCCGCATCCAGGCGGAATTGCAGAAAATCCGCCAGCGGCTTGCGGATCTGGAAGCCGAGCTGCGGACGCAGAAGACCCGGTAAGACAAAGCATTCCGAAAATTGCGTGCGGGCGGGGCAAGTCCCCGCCCGCACGGTTTTTACACCAAAGATTGCAACCCCCTCTCGCAAAAACACTTCCTGCAAAAAAACGTGCCCCATGGCCAGCGCAGCAAACCTTTTCCGGCGAATCCCGCGCCTCTGCGCTCCAGAAGACACCCGCGGGCGGACTGCCCGGCAAGCCCCTCGTCAGGGCGGTGTTCCCTCCGCCCGGATCCAGAGGAACAACCCTTACAATCCCGAAAGTGACATCATCTGTCACAGGCCACGTCCCATTTCTGAAACACGCTCCTGCGGGCCGGAGACGTTTCGGGGCGTCCCACCGCACCTCCCGGGAAAGTGCTTCAGGACCCATTCTGGCAACGTCTTTGCATCCATACTGTCAGCATATATTGGCAACATGCACACAAAGGAGCGAGCCATGAAACACGTGGTGATCCTTGGTGGAGGAACCGCGGGAACCATGGTGGCCCACCGCCTGGCGGAGGCCCTTCCCTCCCGGGAGTGGGCCCTCACGGTGGTGGATCAGGATCCCGTTCACTATTACCAGCCAGGGTTCCTGTTCATTCCTTTCGGCATTTACACCCCCCGCGACGTGGTCAAGCCCCGCAAGGCCCTGTTTCCACCGGAGGTGCGCTATATCCAGAGCGAAATTGAAGCCATTGAGCCGGACAAAAACCGGGTCCACCTGCGGGGGGAACCTCGCACCCTGTCCTATGACTTCCTGATCATCGCCACCGGTTCCCACCCCCGCCCGGACGAAACCCCGGGGCTGCTGGGGGATGCCTGGCACAAAACCATCTTTGACTTCTATACCCTGGAAGGCGCCACCGCCCTGCACCGGGCCCTGGAGCGCTTTGAGAAAGGCCGGCTGGTCCTCAACCTGGTGGACATGCCCATCAAGTGCCCGGTAGCCCCGCTGGAATTTCTCTTCCTGGCCGACTGGTATTTCCATGAGCGGGGCATCCGCCAGAACGTGGAGATCGTGTATGTCACGCCCCTTCCGGGGGCCTTCACCAAACCCAGAGCCTCCCAGGTGCTGGGAGGGGTCCTGGAAGAGCGAAACATCCGGATCGTTCCGGAGTTCTATGTGGAGCGGGTGGATCCAGAGAAAAAGGTGCTCATCTCCTATGAGGAAGAGGAAGTGCCTTTTGACCTGCTGGTGACGGTCCCCATCCACTATGGAAGCGAGGCCATCAAGCGCTCGGGGATCGGCGACGAACTCAACTATGTGCCCACCGACAAGCACACCCTGAAAGCCCGGGAATTTGACAACATCTTCGTGCTGGGAGACGCCACGGACACCCCCGCCTCCAAAGCGGGATCCGTGGCCCACTTCATGGTGGACGTGTTTGTGCCCAACTTCCTGCGGTATATTGAGGGGCTGGACCTCCTGCCCACCTTTGACGGACACTCCAACTGCTATATTGAATCCGGCTTCGGCAAAGCCTTCCTGATTGACTTCAACTATGAAACCGAGCCCCTGCCGGGCATGTATCCCCTCCCCGGTGTGGGACCCTTCTCCCTCCTTCAGGAGTCCCGGATCAACCACTGGGGAAAATTGCTTTTCCGGTGGATCTACTGGCACGTGCTCCTGAAAGGCAAACATCTTCCGGTCCCGGCCCGGATGAGCATGGCCGGCAAATGGGCGTGAGGAGGGAACCATGAGCATGCAGAGCCCGACGGCCCCCACCATAGAAGAACGGCTGGACGCCCTCTCCCGGGAGGTGGCCGAAATCGCCGCATACATTCGGGAGGAGCGGGCCCGCCGGGAGTCCCAGCGGGACCTGATGCGGGACCTGGACCACATCCTTCCCGAGGCGATGGCCGCCCTCACGGAAGAACTTCAGGATCTGGAAGGGGTAGAGCTGCGGGATCTCGTCCACCTGGGGCGGGTGTTTCTGCGCAACGTTCCGAACCTGATCTGGCTTCTGGAACAGCTGGAAAGCCTCCGGGATCTCCTGAAAGACTCCCAGCTCATCATGCATGAAGCGGTTCCCGCCCTGATGGAAACGCTGGATCAGCTGGAGAAGCGGCAGTATTTCGCCTTCTTCAAAGAAGCCCTCCGGATCGTGGACAACATCCTGACGCATTATACGCCGGAAGACGCCCGGCTCCTCGCGGACAACATCGTGCTCATCGTGGACACCATCCGGGACCTCACCCAGCCCGATGTGATGACCCTCCTTCAGGAGTTCACGGACACCTTCCGGGAGGTCACGGAGCAGCCGGAAGCCGTGGACGTTTCCATGAAAAGCATCTTTCGCCTTCTCCGGGATCCCCATGTGCGGCGGGGCCTGGTGATCACCATGCAGACCCTCCGCCTGATCTCCATGGGGCGAGGGGAGATCGCCCGCCGCACCCCCTCGGGGAACGGCGCTAACAACCAAGCTTAAACAGGGAGGTTTGGCCATGGCCACGAAAGTGATCGCCAACAAGGAAGTGGAGGTGAACGACGAGGGGTATCTCGTGAACCCCGACGACTGGACGGAGGACATTGCCCGGGCGATGGCGGAGGAACTGGGGATTGAGCTCACCGATCGTCACTGGGAGGTGATCCGCTTCGTCCGAAACTACTACAAAGAACACGGCAAATCCCCCACCATGCACCAGATCAGCAAGGGCGCGGGGGTTCCCACCAAGGAGCTCTTCAAACTCTTCCCCAAAGGACCGGCGAAAAAGGTGGCCAGGATCGCAGGCGTGCCCAAACCGGAGGGGTGCATCTGACGTCCGGGGGAAACCGGCCTGAGGCTGGTTTCCCCCGGAAAATCAGGGAGGCGAACCATGACGGAAGAAAAACCCAGAAAGATGGCCTTCATCTGCTCCAAGGGGAATCTGGACATGGCCTATCCCGCCCTGATCATGGGATGGGCCGCCCTGACGGAAGGGGTGGACGTGATCATCTTCTTCACCTTCTGGGGCCTGGACATGATCAACAAGAAACGGGTGGATCATCTGAAGCTCCCTCCGGTGGGGAACGCCAGCATGCGCACGGGCATGATGGGCTTTCCCATTGACTTCGGTATTCCCCAGTGGATGGGCGTGCTCCCGGGGATGACCGAGATCGCCACGGCGCTGATGAAGAAGAAAATCGCCGAGGTGGAGGCTCCCCCGGTGAAAGAGATGCTGGAAATGCTTCACGACGCGGGCGCCGAGATGTATGCCTGCAAAATGACGGTGGACATGATGGGCCTCAAGGAAGAGGATCTTCTGGACGTTGTGGACGGGATTGTGACCGCCGGCCAGTTCATTGAGATGACGGAGGACGCCCAGATCATCTTTATCTGATTGAAACCCCGGATCGCACAAACCGGGGGCCACTGCCCCCGGTTTTGTTCCTCCCTCCGGGAGCAGCACCGGTTTCCAGCCTCTGTGCCAGAGAAGCCCCTTTCGGGGAACGTTTCCCTCCCGGGCTCCGACCCGTTCTGGACTCCGGGGAAAGGTCTGGAGGCCGCCCGGGATGCCGGTTTGTATTGAACCTTCACAGGCAGGTCTGTATACTTCATCCAATCAAGGAGAACACCATGAGGGGAGACCCGCTCCATGCCTTTCCCGAGCGCTGCCGTCCGGTCCTTCGGGATCTTCTTGAGGCCACGTGGAAAACCCAGGGGTATCCCCACGTGCACGTGGGGATACCCCTGGGTTTTCCACGTGGCCTCAAGAAGATCCCGAAGGACCGGACGGCAGCG
>WFYF01000110.1 GCA_015490255.1 Caldifarciminota bacterium | reverse complement strand
GTTGTGTATAAAGGCGCGATCTTCATTTCCGGCGTTCTGGTTCTGTGGTTTGCGCTTCTGCGTCTGGTGGTTTATTTCACTCCCCTCGTGCTTTATCACGGGTTCGGTTTCTTCGTGGGCGATCTGGACTCCCCTTCGGACATTCTTCTCCCCGCGGCAGCCGCCGCCTTCTTCACCAGCCTTCTGATCTCCCTCTTCTTCTGGAAGTTCCGGAAAGCCCTCCGGCCGCGGTGGCCATGGCTTGTGGGTCTGGGCATCTTCATGGCCGCAAGCCCCGAATGGTTCACCCCCCTTTACGGCCTGTGGTTGAAACCCAAAATGCGAAAGCTGCACCAGAAAATCGGAAACCTCACCTATGACAGCCTCTATATCGCCACAGCTCCCGATTCTGAAAACGCCTTTTTCGCCCTCTCCGATTTCACAGGACCCGCAAAGGCTTTCCTGAACGATCATCCCGACCTCAGCCGGAACTTCAGGAAATTCAAAACCGTCCTGGAAATCCAGAATCTCACCGTGCCTTATCGCCAGGACGCAATCCAGCAGTTTGAAAGGATCACGAAAAAACGCTTTATGCGGCCCCCCATCAACTGGGAAGATCCTTCTTGCATTCGTTTGATCAAGGCACCATTTTTCCCGAAAGGCGTTTTCTGGAACCATCTCTATGTGATGAGCGCCATCTTGATGAGCGACGCGCTGGATGGGTTTCAACGCGGAGAGGTTGAGCGAACGCAAAGGGATTTGCTTCTCCTGCGAGATTTTGCACGCCTTCTGACCACGTCTCCCTCTCTTGAGCTGGACTTTACGGCTTTCTGGCCGATTCTTTTGGGGCTGGATGCCCTTCGGTGGATGATGGAAACGGATCCGACAAAGGCCCTTGCTCTGGAAGATGCGCTGGATTCGGTGGAGACTTTCCTGTGGAGGTATCCCTGGATCCTTCCCCATCCTTATGTGCGTTATCAGGGAAAGGTTCTCCACGCGCCGGGATACTTTGAAGATCTCCTTTTCTTCATCGTGTGTGCTGAAGATGTTCTGCGACATCCTGATCTTGCCCGGATGATCCTGTGGGATCGGCATGATGAGCAATATGAAGACGGCATCTGGTTCTGGCCACCCGTGGTGTCGGCTGTGTGGCTTGATGAGAACCTGCGCTGTTTTCCGGAAGAGAAGGAGAAAGGGGAATTTCTGAGACGAAACTTCAGGGAAATTCCAGAGGGTTGTGATATGCTGGAAATGTTTCAACCTGAAATTGCGGCGCTGCTGAGAAGTGCCGTGCTCCGGACCGCGTGGGAGGTCGCCGCATATCGTCAGAAACACGGAAGGTTCCCGGACCAGCTTCCGGAAACCGTGCCCGAGATTTTCCGAACCCTGGTGGTGTATCGTCCATCCCCGGACAGTGCGGAGATCCGGTCCGCGAGCCCCGGGAGAACGCGCATTGTGCTCAAAAATGAAGGCCTGGGAGGCAGGGGATCCAAGCGCAGACAGCAACCAGACGCCGGGTATGGCCCATCAGAGAATGCGCGTATGGGCGCTGGTTCCGCCTCGTGGGGATACGGCGGGGGTTTGACAGACCGGAACCGGAGGCGCATACTTCCCTCCGAACGCACCAACCTCAGCAAGGAGGGGGTCATGCCGAGCTTTTTCCCGAAAGGTGTGTGCAGGTGGGCGTGGATTCTGTTTCCCGGGCTTTTTCTTCCAGATTCTCTGCATCCTGCCGGTTTTGATTCCCTGAACGTTTCTTTCGTGGGAAACTGGCCCTATGGGGGATACACCTATCCGCTCGTGCTGGATACCGCACGGTCTCTGCTGTTTCTGGGAGCAGGCGGCGGCGTGATGGTGCTGGATGTGTCCGACCCGGACACCCCCGTGGCGGTCTCCCGAATCCCCACCCGGGGACGGGTGGAGGGGCTTTTCCTTGACGCGGATTCCCTGCGCCTGTTCATCGCTGCCGAAGCGGGGGGCCTGGCCATCTGGGATGTCGCGGATCCCGCTGTCCCTGCCCGGCTTGGAGAGGATCCGACCGGAAACGTTCGGGACGTTTTTGTCAGAGGAGACACGGCCTTCCTGGCCTATGGGGATTCGGGGGTCCGGATTCTGGACGTGAGCACGCCCTCCCAGCCCGCAGTTCTGGGACAGTGGGATACCCCGGGTTATGCCCGTGGGATCACGGTGACAGGGTCCCTGGCCTATGTGGCAGACGCCTCGGACGGACTCCGGATCCTTGACGTTTCCGCGCCAGCCAGCCCAATGGAAGTGGGGTTTTATGACACCCCGGGGGTGGCCCACCGGGTGCGTCCTGGAGACACCCTCGCCTACGTGGCCGACGGAGCGGGCGGGATGCGCGTGCTTGACATATCCGACCCGACATCACCCACAGAAGTGGGCTGGTACGACACCCTCGGCCTGTTTGTTCGTGATGTATCCATTCAGGATACCCTGGCCTTCCTGGCTGCGGGCAGCGAAGATTTTGTCGTGGTTCGGGTGGGGGACACGCTCTCCCCCTGGAGGGTGGGAGAACTTGCCCTTGTTGGCGAAGTGTACGGCGTGCAGGTCCAGGGATCCCGGGCATTTCTGAGCGTGCGTCCCTACGGGCTCCGGGTGGTGGACATCGCCGATCCCTCCGCTCCGGTGGCAACGGGTGGATGGGACACGCCGCACTTCGCCCGGGATGTCGTCGTTCAGGATTCCCTCGCCTATGTGGCTTTCGGGCTCTCGGGGCTGAAGGTGCTGGACGTGTCCGATCCCGCCTCCCCCGTGCTGGTTGCCGAGGAGAGCACCCTGGGGTATACGTTCCAGGTTCGCATCGCAGGAAATCTCGCATACACGGCCGAGGGCTGGATGGGTTTCAGCATGCTGGATCTCTCTGATCCGGCCAGCCCCGTTCGCATCCGGTATGTCGGAACCCCCGGTTATGCCTATGGGGTTATTCCAGCGGAGACCACCCTGTATGTGGCGGACGGTACTGCGGGGATCAGCGTCTTTGATATGCGGGATCCGGCGCAACCCCTGTGGGTGGGCAGCCACGACACGCCCGGAACCGCCCGGGACGTGGTGATCCAGGGGTCCTATGCCTATGTGGCGGACGGGTCTGGCGATCTCCGGATCCTGGATCTCACCGATCCGCTGGCGCCGATGGATGCCGGCTCTCTGTCCGTGGTGGGCAGCGTGGTCGGGGTCACCGTCAGGGGGAACATCGCCTATCTCGCAGCGGACAATGGGGGACTTCGGGTGGTGGACGTCTCGGATCCCACAGCCCCCCAGGAAGTGGGGTTCAGTCCCGTCGGATGGGCCCAGGACGTGTTTGTTGCGGGGCCGTATGCGCTGGTGGCGACGGATCTTGCAGGCTTGAAGATCCTGGACGTGACCGATCCCACCGCTCCTGCTGTGGTGGGATATTACGACACACCCGGTGCTGCCGTTTCCGTTGCCGCCGCCGGCACCCGGGTGTTCGTGGCCGATTATGAAACCGGCCTGCAGATCTACGATTTTCCGGGTCTTGGCACCCGGGTTTCTGAACGCTTCGGGTCCGGAGGGCACCCGAACCTTCCCGGTGTGTTCCTCCGGGATGGGAGCCTCCGGGTGATGCTCCCGTCAGCCCGGAGCTCTTCCCGGGCGGATTTCCTTCTCCTGTCTTCATAGGGGAGAAAAATCCTCCGCATCCCGGTTTCCGGACAGCGCGGGGAGTTTCTTCTCCAGCACCCCGTGCTGCGCAGACTGGCCCCTGGCGTTTATGTCCTGCACATCCGGACCGGTGGTGAGACGCTCACCGCCCGGGTGATCCGGCCCTGAGGTCACCCGCCCGGTGCGCTCACCTCCCGCCGGAGAAATTCCCGGAGGGAGGCCACCGGAACAGGCACGCGTACCGCCTTTCCCCAGCTTTCAAGAAGGGGGAGGGAGACCCGGCTGCCGGTGCGCTTTTTGTCCAGAAAGAGGAAGTCTGCAAGACGATCTGGAACACGCTCCGGAAGGACCCCCAGATCAGCAAACAGTCTTTCCAGCACCACCGGGATTTCCGGAGGGGTGACGCCCATGGAAACCCCCAGCCGGGCTTCCGTCACCATCCCCCAGGCCACGGCCAGACCGTGACGGATCCGGAACCCGGAAGCCGCTTCCAGCGCGTGCCCGAAGGTGTGGCCCAGGTTGAGGGCAAACCGCTCCCCCGTGGTCTCAAAGGGATCCTTCCGCACAAAGGAGAGTTTGGCTTCCACCGCGGGGGGGATCCACCGCAGCGCCCCCGGATAGGAAGGTTGTTTGAGATCCCCTGTGACAGCATCCACAAGGTCCGGGAGGTCCGGCCGGGTGAGAGCCAGCGCCTTGAGGAGCTCCACCACTCCCTCCCGCCAGTAAAGTGTGGGCAGCGTGAAAAAGAAGCGAGGATCAATCCGGACCATACGGGGAAATCGCACGACCCCCAGGAGGTTTTTTCCCCGGAGGTTCACCCCGGTTTTGCCACCGATGTGGGCGTCCACGGCGGCAAGCAGGGTGGTGGACACGAGTTCCACGGG
>WFYF01000109.1 GCA_015490255.1 Caldifarciminota bacterium | reverse complement strand
AATGTGATCCTGGATCATCCCGTCCGGATCCACCAGAAAGGTTTCCGGAACGCCGGTGAGGCCGAACCGCGCCCCGGCCGTACCGGAAAGATCCCGACCGTTCAGAAACGCCATGGGATAGGCATGAAGGAAGGACCGGATACCGGAAGGGGTGTCCCACACGTTCACACCGATGATCACAAGGGGAAAGGTGTCCGGAAGGCTCCGGTGAAAGGCGTTCAGCACTTCCACCTCCCGCCGGCATTCCACACACCAGGAAGCCCAGAAATTGAGGATCACCCAGACCCCCCGGAAGTCCTCAAGACGCAGGGTCTCCGGGAGCAGGGTGCCATCCGGGGCGATCTTCTGAAGGGTGAGTTCGGGGGCGGGGACCCCGACGGTGGCCGGATTCTGCGGGCGGACCCGCCGCTGTTCCCACAGCCCGTATGCCACAAGAATGGCCAGGATAACGCCAATGGTGGCAAGGAATTTCCAGGTCTCGCGAAGCATCAGCGTTCCCCCTGAAGTTCCAGCATGGCCAGGACTTCAGCCAGTTCCCGCTCCAGCCGTGCCCGAACCTCGGCGTAGGTCTGGGGGTCCATCTTCCCCGCTTCCCGGTCCACATCTATGTCCCGAAGCTCCTGGAGAAGGACATCCCGGCGTTCCAGGAGTTCTTCCCTTTCGGATTTCCGCGCCCTGAAGGTTCGGCTCCCGAGAACCAGGGGCCAGAGCACATAGAGAGCCACCCCAAAAGCCAGCACACCCAGCAGCACGGTCATCATGCCGCAACCTCCTCACGGGTTTGCCCGACGCCGATGGAGCGCTTTTTCCGGCGCGTCAGCGCGAAAGCACCTCCGAGAATCATCACCGCACCGCCAAGCCAGACAAACCCCACCAGAGGATTCCAGAACAGGATGGTGGTTGCCTCGCGGGTTTCCGGAACATACCCGTTAAGCACCACATAGAAATCCCCCGTCAACTGGGGCCACAGGGCGGCCTCCGAGGTGTTCATGTTCCACTTGGGATAGAAGCGATATTCGCTTGCGAGCGTGCGACGTCCCCGGCTGTTCTGGACATGAAACAGGGCCCGGTGGAAGGTGTAATCCGGCGCACGACCGGCCTCCATCCCTGCCAGGTTGACGGTGTGTTCAGCAAACGTTACGGTGTCACCGGGCTTCATCACCAGTTCCAGACGCTCCTGAAACACATAGCTGCCCACAATCCCCAGGGCCAGAAAAGCCACACCCATATGGACGATATAGCCTCCGTAACGTCGCCGATCGTGGGAGATCACCCGCCAGAGGGCCAGGAGAAGCCCCTCCCCCTTGCGGCGCATCCGGACGCGGGCCACGCGGAAGATCTCATAAAGGGTGGTGGCGATCACCCAGGTGGCCAGGAAGATGCCGGAAAACACACCGGGGCCCCGGAACCCCCGAATCCACGCCAGTCCTGCCACCAGGAGAGCCACCAGCGCGGGAGGACCCAGGGCCTTGAGGAACGGTCGCCACTGGCCCCGCCGCCAGGAAATCACCGGAGAGGCCACCATCAGAAACATCATCAGATAGAACAGGGGCGGCGTCACCCTGTTGAAGAAGGGCGCACCCACGGTGATTTTGTGGCCCGTGAAGGCTTCGGAAATCATGGGAAACAGCGTCCCCCAGGCCACGGTGAGGGCCAGGGCCAGAAAGACCCAGTTGTTAAGCAGGAAAAAGCCCTCCCGGGAGAACAGGGTGTGAAGCCGGTGTTCGCTCTGCAGGGCGTCCTTGCGCAGCAGGATCAGACCGGTGGTGAAGATCAGCGTGGCCCAGACGGCTCCAGCGAACCAGGGGCCCAGTTCGGACTGGGCAAAGGCATGGACGGAAGTGAGGGCACCGCTCCGGGTGATATAGGTCCCGGTGAGGGCGAACACAAAGGTGAGGGCAGCCAGAAACACGTTCCAGACCTTGAGCATGGCCCGTTTTTCCTGCACGATGATGGAGTGGAGGAGGGCGGTGGCCGTGAGCCAGGGGATAAGGCTTGCGTTCTCCACGGGATCCCAGGCCCAGTATCCACCCCACCCCAGTTCCAGATAGGCCCAGCGTCCTCCGAACAGGATTCCGATGGTGAGAAAGACCCAGGGAACCATCACCCACATCCGGATGAACCGCACCCAGCGGGAGTGAACATCCGCGGTGAGGAGGGAAGCGATGGCATAGCCGAAGGGCACCACAAAACCGGTGTAACCCAGATACAGGGAGACGGGATGGGTGTGCATCCAGACGTTCAGGAGGAGGGGATTCATCCCCCGGCCGTCCGAGACCGGCATTCCTTCATAAGGGGCGAATGGGTTGGAAAAACGGGCGGTGATGAGAACGAAGAAACCGAGCGCCAGACCGATCACCGCATAGGCCCAGGCGTGGAACTCCTCGTGCCGTTCTTTCCGGGTGACGAAAAGCAGAAGGGCGAGATAGAGGGCGGTGACCCAGGACCAGAACAGCATGGAGCCCTCCATACCGGCCCACAGGGCGGAGATCCGGAAGGGCCAGGAGGTGCCCTGACTCACCTGAAGCACCACGTATTCAATGGAGTAATCCGCCCGAAGCAGGGCGGTCACCAGGAGGATCACCCCCAGGGTGAGCATACCGGCGGCCGCGAAAAAGCTGCGGATGCCGGACTCCCGGAAGGCCGGTTTCCGGAGCAGAATCCCCGTCACCTCCGCCACCACCCCCCACAGGGTGAGGGCCAGGGTGAACCATAGCAAAGCGGTTCCGGCTGCGCTGAGGCTCATCTTTTCCTCCTTTGCTGGAACCAGAACCCCAGACCGACCACGGTCAGGAGAATCCCTCCCCCGACCCACCAGAAGGGAATGCCCCTGGAGGCGCCGGGATAGTCCCGGGGATCGCCGGGGAGGGTGCCGGCCTGGAGTTCTTCTCCGTTGGAAAACCCATCCCCGTCGCTGTCCCGGCTGAGGATGGCCTGAAGGCTTCCATATCGTTTCCAGTCTTGTCCAAAAGCGTTGGGACCCTCCATCCCCGAGCGGGTGAAGTGGCAGATCTGACAGCGCTGGGCTTCCGGAGGAAGGGCCCGGAGATACCCCGGCCGGGTCTGGGCCACAGCGGGGAGGAGAATCGTCACCACGACAAACCCGAGCAAAGCCTGCATGGTTCAATTATACACGGACGAAAGTGAACCGTCCGGCGAATTTTCTTGACGTTTCGCATCCATCTTGACAATCTCCCTTTCGTCCTGTATCTGCCCTATTGCCAGGGAAGGGCGGGACTCCGGAGCACGCAGCAATGTGGCTGCTTTGGCTTGCAACGCAGATGATTCCGCCGGTGGAGGTGGCGAAGGAAGGCTGGTGGATGGTGGACCAGGGGTCGCTGTCCCGCCGGGCGGTGCAGACACAGCCTGGCCAGAACCTTGCAGAAATGGTGCTTTTCTGGCGGGATACGGTGGGGAGGGGAGCGGTGGGATCGCCCGTGATTGGCGATGTGGATGGGGATGGAGAGAACGAGGTGGTGATTCTGAAGCATGAAGAGTTGCACGTGGTGGACGTGCCCAACCGAACCGTGGTATGGCGGTTCACACCGCCGGACTCCGCGAATTTCGGAGGATTCTGCATCTACAATACACCTTCTCTCGGT
>WFYF01000108.1 GCA_015490255.1 Caldifarciminota bacterium | reverse complement strand
CAAAGAGCCCGTGCCCGCCCCAGAGGAGGACGGAGGCCCATCCCTGGAGCCCCGGATCCACCAGCGGGGCGATCTGATGGACCACGGCGGAAAGGGTCCAGACGATCATGCCCCAGATGGCCAGGGACACGGCCAGGGAACCTGCAAAAACCCTCTGGAGCAGGAGCCAGAACAGCAGGACGGCGTGAAGGAGGGCCAGGGTCCCCAGAAGGGGGAAAAACCGTGCCCACACCAGCTCCCCCACCGCGCCCTGGGTGGCCACCTCAAGCCCCACCAGCATGGCCAGCCACCATGCGTAGAGCAGCAGACGGTGAATTCTCATCGGCTATAATCATACGCCTTGTCCGGGGCGTTGTCAACTGAACGCACGGTGAATTCACGTCGTTTTTCCCTTCCTCACCCGGCAAGCAAGGGCCCCACTTTGATACATCCGGTCATCCCGGGGATGGTGCCCTGTCCGGGAGATCCCCGGGCCCTCTGAAGGATCGGGCGCCATCGTGTATGCTTTGAACCCGGCTGGAGCCCGTTCCATGCGTTCTCCCACCCTGCGACTTCTGCTCGCCGCATTCCTCTGGTCCTTCGGAGGAATGTTCGTGTTTTTTATCCTGAATTTCCACCTTGAGGCCCTGGGCTATTCCCGGGAGGCCATCGGACTGGCCCAGGCGGTTCTTTCCAGCGTGGGCGTGGTCTTTGCCCCGCCCGCGGCCTTCTTCATCCCCCGCATGGGCTATGGGCGCACCCTTCTGCTGGCCGGCGGCATGGCAAGCGCCGGCCTGCTCGGTGTGGGATTGGATCGGGAGACCTACGTCTCCCTGGCCCTCTACGGAACGGTCGGTCTCCTCTTCCAGGGAGCCCTGATCCCCCTCTTTGCCCGCAGGGTTACCCGGGACAGGACCGTGGGCATCTACAGCCTCCAGGCCGCCGCCACCACCGTGGGGGGATTTGCGGCCAACCTCGCCGCGGGATATCTCACCCGGGTGGTGGCCGTGGACCGGGTGATTCTGTTCGCCCTCCCCGCCTTTCTCCTCGCCGCACTGCTCGTTCCGTCCGGAGAGGCCCGGACCGCGTCTCCTCCCTTCCGGATTCAGGTGCCCCGGGTGTGGCTGACCCTTCTGTTTCCCCAGGTCCTGGTGGGTGTTGGCGCCGGGCTGGTGATCCCCTTTTTGAACCTTTACCTCCGGGAAAAGTTCCACCTGGATTACACCGGAGTGAGCTGGATGTTTGCCGTTTCTTCCCTGGCCACAGCCCTCTCCATGCTCCTCCAGCCTCCTCTCGCCCGCCGCCTGGGGGCGGTCCGGACCATCGCTCTGATGCAGGGACTTTCCCTTCCCTTTCTGGCCCTTCTCGCCTGGTCCACCTGGATCCCCCTGGTCACGGCCAGCCTCCTGATCCGGGGGGCGCTGATGAACGCCGCCTGGCCGGTGTTCAACGCCCTGGCCATGCGGTGTCTCGCCGAGGAAGAACGTCCGGGTTTTGTGGTGGTTCAGCACGCCCTCTGGAGCCTGACCTGGGCCGCTGCCAGCGGAATTTCCGGAAAAGTCCAGGCCACGCTGGGTCTTCGGGCATTTGACCTTCTCTTTGGCGGGACCCTGGTGCTGTATGCCGCGGCCACCCTCTACTGGATTTTCGTGTTCCCCCGGACCGGTCAGCGCTGTGGACGTTCCATGGAGGGTTCTGTATAGTTTCCACCGATGCGATGCCCCGCCTGTGCACGACGGACGGAGCTCCGGGTGATCCGGGAAGTGCTGGTTCACGGATGCCCGGAAGGACATGGCCTTTTTGTGCGTCAGGAGGAGCTGCTCCACCTGGTGGTGGCGGAATCCCGCTCTCTCCCTGTGCCCCTTCCTCCGGCACCTCCCCCCAAGCACCCCTGTCCGTTCTGCGGCCACGCCCTGAAACGCCGGGCGGTGGGACCGGTGGAGCTCTGGCAGTGCGAAGGATGCGGTGTGATCTGGCTGGAACGTCACCGGTGGGGGGATCTCCTGAACCTCTCCCGCCAGTTTTTCCTCTTTTCCCGGATATCCCCATGACCTGGGGAATCTATGTCCACGTCCCCTTCTGCGCCCGGGCGTGTCCCTATTGCGCCCATTACAGGGTGGAATCCGAAAGCGCCGACCTCCAGCGCCGGTTTGTGGAGGCGCTCCTCCGGGAGATCCAGATAGAAGCCCCCCGGTGGCGGCCCTTCGGTCCTCCCCGGACCGTGTTTTTCGGGGGGGGCACCCCCAGCCTCCTTGCCGACACCCTGATTTCCCGGCTGGTTCAGGGATTGAAACGGATGTTTGACCTGTCCGGCGTTGAAGAATTCACGATGGAAATGAATCCGGAACACGTCACGCCGGAGCGAATCGCCTTTCTCCAGACGCTGGGGGTCAACCGGATCTCGGTGGGGGTGCAGTCCTTTCAGCCGGAATTTCTCCGGTTTCTCGGACGAACCCACACGCCGGAAATTCTGGACCGGGCGCTCACCGCCCTGGCGACCTCCAGCCTGAAATCCTGGAGCCTGGATCTGATGTTTGGCATGGCCGGTCAGCGTCCCGAAGACTTCGCCGGTGATCTCCGCAGGGCTCTGCACTATCGCCCCCCTCACCTTTCCACCTATGAACTCACGGTGGAACCTGGAACGCCCTTCCACATCCGGGCCAAACGTGGAGAACGTCTGCTGGCCGATGAACCGACCCGCCGGGTCATGTATATCCTGAAAGAGGAAACCCTTGCCCGGGAGGGACTTCTCCGGTATGAGATCTCCAACCACGCCCGTCCGGGACACCCATCCCGCCACAACCTGCTCTACTGGAGGCGTCAGAACGTTCTGGGCCTGGGGCCCGGTGCGACCAGCCTGCGGGGACGGACCCGGTGGACCAACCGCCACAACCTGATCCGGTATCTGGAGCACCTGGAAGCGGGGGCTCCACCCCCCCGATCGGTGGAGCGTCTGTCCAGAAGAGAAGTTCTGCTGGAGCGTGTCTTCCTGGGCCTCCGTCTTGCCGAGGGTCTGGCCCTGCCCCGGGATCTCCGCCCCCGGGTGCTGGAGGAACTCGGAGGCCTTGTGGAGGAAAGTCCGAAAGGAATCCGGCTTTCCTTCCCGGAAGGGGTGCTGCGCGCCGAGGGCGTGGCCCTCCGGGTGGTGGAACTCTGGGAGCAACAACATGAACGCGTGGACCCTTGCCCAATATCTGGACCGTCTCTATCCCCCCATCCCTGAAGACGCTTCCCTGAACGGTCTTCAGGTGGAAAACTCCGGTCGGGTGAACCGGGTGGCCCTGGCGGTGGATGCCAGTTTTCATGCCATCCAGGAGGCCGCCCGACGGGGAGCCCACTTTCTCATCGTGCACCACGGGCTCTACTGGAAAGGGCAGGACGTTCTTCCCCGCGGGGTGCTGGGCAAACGCCTGCGTCTGCTCTTTCAACACGACATCGCCCTCTATGCGATGCATCTTCCTATGGATGCCCACCCCGAACTGGGTCACAACGCCGAGGCGGCTCGCCGTCTGGAGCAGGAAATTCCCTGCACCGCCCTGCCCTTTCTGTCGGGCATGGGCCGGATCATCACCCTGGAACACCCGCTGCCCGTCCGTTCCCTGATTCGCCTGCTGGAACGGGTGCTGGACGCCCCTCTCCTCCTCCACTGGAACCACGGTCCTCCCACCGTCCGGCGGTTCGCCTTTGTGTCCGGCTCGGGTCTGCTGGGGCTGGGAGAAGCCCTCACCCATCACATTGACGCCTTCGTGACCGGAGAATCCCGTTACAGCGCCTTTTTCACCCTGAAGGAAACGGGGGTTCACGGGATCTTTCTGGGGCACTATGCCACCGAGCGTCTGGGACTCCTCGCCCTCAAAGACCACCTGGAACTCCAGGGGCTGGAAGTGGTCTGGATTGAGGAGAACGTCCCGGCCTGAAGTCAGTCTGACCGCAGACCCGAACCGGCCAGGTGCCTTCCGCCGTCCATCCGGATCACCTCCCCGGTGATGGCGGTGGTGGACAGCAGCAGACGCGTCATGGCGGCAAGATCCTCCAGGGAGACCTCCCTCCGGAGGGGTGTCATCCGGAGGACCTTTTCCCACGCAGATTCCGGAAGGTCCGACGGACGCCATACTGGACCCGGGGCGATGGCGTTCACCACCCCCCAGGGGGCCATTTCTTTAGCCAGGGCCCGCACCGCGGCGTGAAGGGCTCCTTTGGCCAGAAAATAGGGAAGATAATCCGGATAGGGGGACGTGTCCACCGCCCAGTCCCCGAACACCACCGCGTGAAACTGCACCCGGGCCTCTCCGGGGTTCACATCTTCCCGGAAAACCTGGATCATCTCCACCAGGCTCCCGGCGATGGCATAGAAATGATCCAGCAGGTCCCGGCCCTTCACCTCTCCGAACCGCACCCGCCGGTAGGGCGAGGCCAGGTGAACCAGCCCCTGCACCGGTCCGCCCTGCCGGGCCTCCACCGCGGCACGCTCCCCTTCTCCCGGCTGGGCCAGATCCGCCTGGACCAGATCCACCCGTCGCCCCAGCACCCTCCCCTCTTCCCGGAGCGCCTCGCCCGCGTCCCTGGAGGTGCGATAGATCACCACCAGATCGTGGCCCTCCCGCAGGAGGTGAACCCCGATCACCCGCCCGATCCGCCGCACACCGGTCAGCACAATCCGCGCCATGGGGAAAAGGTATGGCCCGGCAGGCGAACCTTCACCCGCCGCCGCACCGGAACCTCAAACAGGAAACATAATGACCATTATGTCTAACATGGAGGCGGTGGCGAGATTTTTGGGTGTCAGAAAGAGGTTAAATGTCTCGTGGTTCAACCACTAGGAGTGCATTTCTCTCTCCCGTTTGAGGGAAAAGCAATATTTGCGCTATGCTATTAACTCCATATTGCTGAAGTTTCCCTTCCGCGTTCCACATATCCAGAAGAACGTCAACCCACGCTTTCAAGCCAGCACCTATCACCAGCGTTCCTGCCTGTCCGGAAAATCCGTTTTGCTGATCCACAGTTTACCGTAACTGGAAGGAACCAGCTCAGCCTAATCGCATCCCCGTGAAAGAGAAATTGTTCCGGACTCGTCCATCTCCAATGCGACATCACAGTTTCGGGTGAATCCGTGAGGGGGCAGGACATAGGCCCCATCCACAGAAAACTGCGTCCGCGCCCAACCTGCCCAACCCGGTCCTCCGACTATCCAGTAACCGCTTGTATCCTCCGAAATTTCTCCATAATAACCGCAGTAATCACCAGGATCCGGAATACGATCCACGGGGAAATCTTCCGGGATGCTGACGATGATCTCGGGTGTTAATCCTCTGGGAAGAGATCGGAAAAACAGAATCAGTGTCACAAGACCTGGAAAATTCACGCACCAGAGGGGATCGGAGAACGTGGTATCCCTGGAAACAGGAATGTTTCCCCCACCGTTATAGCTCAATGTGTTGGCATGCATAGAAAGCTCAAACGTGCCGATTTCACCAAAAGGGATAAAAGAGAGAATATCCACCACGTATTTCACCTCCGCGCTACACTCCCCCGGAGTCGTGGGTCCTGGAAAAATCCATGGATGAATCCTTGCGCCTTTCACACATGCCGAAAACCAGTGAATCGCCAGCAAACCTGAACCTTTCACCCGCCCTACCGCGCATGAGCCATCTTCCACCAGCAGTCGTGGCTGAACCGTAAGATCCAGAGACTTTCCCGTCGCTCGGGCCTTTTCTTCAGCCCATTCCAGAACCCGTTCCACAGGAAAGGTATCCAGGGCGCTGTCCGCAGCAGAGGCCAGTTCTGGCAAGGGACTCTGGAGAAGCGCAAGATAGATTTTCAGCAACCCCACTTCAGGATACGTTAGAATATCGGATTCGTCATAAGTGAGCCACACCACGGAGGTCCCACGTGCGGGCACATCCGTGGAGACCCGGGTCTCGCACCCCGCAAGCAGAATCAGAAGCCCTGCAAATTGAATCGCACGGCCCACTGGATCACCTCCCTCCCCGTGTTTTCCAGCCAGAACCCGATGAAGGTTCTCTCATCCGGACCCCAGAAAATGTTTTCAAACCCGGGACAATGATGAGCCGTTGCTGCAAGACGCCCTCCCTCATAAAATTCCACGGCACACGAAGCCAGACTCACCGCCCAGCGATTCCATCCCGTGTCCGGAGAAGAAAACGCTTCCACGGAAAGGTCTAATACATCACCACGGGTCCACTCTGTCAGCTTCCGGAGGGTGTCGGGAAGCAGCCGCTGTCCGTCCCAGCGGAGATCCATGGCCCACAACTCCGTCCGCGCACTCCCCCAATCACGTTTCCACGTTGCGGTCACCACCCGAAACCGGTGTTTGCCTGGAAGGTCCACCACATCCACAATTTCTCCCTGAAGGTCCAGCGTGTCCAGAACATATCCCCCCGGATGGAACACCACAAACACCGGCTCCGAGGCCCCGAAGGGAACCCCCACAACCAGCGAAGGGTCATCCCGATCATAGGCAGCCTCCCGGAATTTATACGACAGGCCCGGCTGATTCACCAGGGTGTCCACACCCCCCGTCCAGCGCCAGCGTTCCAGCACAACCCCGTCCGTTTGAAGACGCTGCATCAGCACCCCTTCTTCCGTGAGCCCGAGGGGGATCACCGGCGGGTTGTGACGCTGGAGAAGGGTTTCTGCAGGCACAAGGGCATATCGGGGAAAGGCCAGGGTGGTTTCTTTCTCCACCGCGTTCACAGACGCCACCAGGTGCAGCGTCTCCCCCAGTGCGGGAAGGTTGCGAGCCAGAACCTTCGGCTTTTTCGTTTCATACCGCTCGTTGAAAGGCGCAGGAAGATAAAACAACCCGAAAAACGTGTCCACCACCGCTGTCTCTCCCCGCATCACCCTTCCCCGGGTCCAGATCTTCCCCGAACACGGCGCTCCCGCCACCGCCACACCGCTCCCCACAATCCCACCGTCCATGTCACGCCCGCAACGTCTCCGCCCCGCAAAATCAGCCGGATCTGGATGGAATCCCCCGGCACAGGTTCCAGTTCCCCGAAGCAAACCGCGCCACCCCACACATACACCGTGTCTGCGAAAGGCCCTTCCTGCATGCAACCCGGAACATAGGACGTGTCGGCTTCCATTGGATAGATCCAGAATGGACTTCCCCACCGCCGCGTTTCTCTCCAGACAGGATCCTGATCCGTGCGCACCTGGATGTGGATTTCCAGGGGGGATACCGGAGACTGGATCTCGCTGGACGGGAAGAGGAGAAGGGGCAGGTCCACCGCCTGCTGACACCCTTCCCCCTGCCAGGGAAGCGGAGGAAAGACCACCGTGTCGGCGAAAGCCGGGGTGGTCAGTGTCCAGATGGTATCATCCCGTGCCTGAACGGCCCGCCACAGGGAGTCCAGAAGAACGAAATCAGGGAGGTTAAGGGTCTGAAAGGGCCGTCTTTCCCAGGAACCCGCGTTCCGGCCCCTAAAGATGGGTTCCACGAGGAAAGGTTCCGGGGGAAGCATCTCCACCTTCGGAAGGGGAGGTTCGGGTTTTTCTTCTTCGGGTCGGGAACACGCCATAATTCCGGAGATTATCAGACCTCCCAGCACTGTCCAGATATGCTGTCGCATTCCCTGCCCTCCTGCGATATCCCCTGGTTGATCACAAGGATACCCCCCCGCCGGAATTGTCAAGATGTTTTAGGGTCTGTCAAAAAATACAACGGGCAAAACGCATTTATTCTGCATCCAGAATCCGGTGGAGGAAGCCATCGGCCTCTTCAAGTAGTCTGCGGGCGGTTCGGGCGTCGCATCCCTTCTTCGCCATCACCAGGGCCACCTTCAGCGATCCGTCGGCTTCCCGGAGGAGATCCCAGCCTTCTTCCGGCGGGATGCCGGCCAGGGCCTCCAGCATCCGGAGGGCCCGGGCTTTGAGTTTGCCCGAGGTGGCCACGAGGTCCACCATCCGGTTGCCGTACACCTTACCCAGATGCACCATGGCCGCGGTGGAGAGCATGGTGAGCACCATTTTCTGAGCCAGCGCCGCCTTCATCCGGGTGGATCCCGCCACCACCTCTGGCCCCACCGGCAGCGGGATCCAGATCTCGGCCAGATCCCGATCCACCGGGATCTCCTCCTCCGGGACCGCCACCACAAAAATCCGGCCCGCTCCCACCGTTCGGGCATAACGAAGGGCTCCGATGCAGTAAGGCGTACGCGCGCTGGCCGCCAGGGCGATCACCAGGTCCTGCGGGGTGAGGCCCACCGCCCGGAGGTCCCGTTCAGCCTCCTCCTCCCGATCTTCCGCCCCCTCCTGGGCCCGTACCAGCGCCCCCACGCCACCGGCCACCAGGCCCTGGACCCGGTCCCAGGGCAGGCGAAAGGTGGGCCAGAGCTCCGCCGCATCCAACACGCCCAGCCGGCCCGACGTCCCCGCCCCGACATAGAACACCCGGCCGCCCCGCCGGAGAGTCGCCGCATAACGCTCCACGGCTTCCGCAATCCGGGGCAGGGCCTGTCCCACCGCCTCATACGCCCTGCGGTCTTCCCCGTGGATGAGGGCCAGGATCTCTTCCACCCCCATCCGGTCCAGATGCGCCGCTTCGGGAAGCAGGGCCTCCGTGGACAGATCCCGGGTCTCCCGGAGGGCCCGGCGGACTTCAGGCGGCAGTTCCCCCATCCCCCGGCTCCCGGAAAGCGTCCAGGATGGTGAGGTAGTTCTCGGCTGCCAGGTCCAGAAGATCCCGGTCCAGCCGGGGTTCCCTGCCCATGAAAGCCGCGAGGTTTTTCACCTGCACCACGATGT
>WFYF01000107.1 GCA_015490255.1 Caldifarciminota bacterium | reverse complement strand
GACAGGATAGACCTGGGCGTGGTGGCGGAGGAGCTTTTCCAGGGCTTCCTCTGGAGAGATTTCCTCCGGAAGGGGAGGGGTTCGGGCGAGGAGTTCCCACGCCTGGCGGACCAGTTCCATCAGGATTTGGGCCTTGCCCTCTGGAAAATAGTAATACAGCGCCGCTTTGGTAAGCCCGCAGGCCTCCGCAATTTCCTCCATCCGGGTGGCGTGGAAACCCCGTTCGCTGAACAACCGGGCTGCCCGCACAAGAATCTCCTGCTTTCGCGAAATTTTCTCACCGGACGAGGGCTTGCGGGCTCACCAAAGCGGCGCTGTATTACTATTTTCCAGAGGGCAAGGCCCAGATCCTGATGGAACTGGTCCGCCAGGCGTGGGAACTCCTCGCCCGGACCCCTCCCCTTCCGGAGGAAATCCCTCCAGAGGAAGCCCTGGAAAAGCTCCTCCGTCACCACGCCCAGGTCTACCTGTCCCATCCGGAGCTGTTTGACGTCCTGTTTCGGGAAGCCCGGGCCATTCAGGAAATCGTGGCGAGATCCCCCGCGGCGGGTCAAAAACTGGAACGACTCCGGAAGGCCTATCTCGCACCCTATTTTTCCCTTTTTCGCAACACCGTTCCTTCCGAGCGCCTGCCCCATCTGATGCGTGCGATTTCAGGCCTTGTCTATGCCTTTCTGTATGCCCGTCGCCCCGACTCGGAAGCGGATCTTGATCACCTGGTGTATTTCGCACGGCGGATGGCGTTCGGCTGATGGCCTGGCGAGCGCGGGAACTCGCAGAGACGCTGGGACTGAAACTGGTGGGGGATGATGTTCCCCTCCCGTCACCTCCCCGGCCTCTGGAGGAGGCGGGAGAGGAGGACTGGACGGTTCTCTTTTCCCTTCCCTACCGGGGAGAGCCGAAGAAGGTGCTGGCCCTCCTTGCCCCCGAAGTGGTGGAAACCCTTCAGGCCCGGGCCTATCTGCTGACCCCCTATCCCCGGAAAGCGCTGGCCGAGATCCTCCGGCGGTGGGAAACACCGCCCCACCTCCCTGAAGGCGTGCATCCCGGCGCCTGGGTTCATCCCTCTGCCCGGATTGCCCCGGATGTGCGGGTGGGACCGGGGGTGTGGATCGGACCAGAGGTGGAGATCGGCGAGGGTACGTGGATTTTTCCCCACGTGTATGTGGGGGACGGCGTGCGCATCGGCCGGGACTGCCGGATCTATCCCCATGTGACCCTCTATCCCGGCACCGTCCTGGGAGACCGGGTGATCCTCCACGCGGGGAGTGTGATCGGATCAGATGGGTTCGGCTATGTGCTGGAAGAGACACCGCCGAAGAAGATTCCCCAGATCGGGCGGGTGGTGATTGAGGACGATGTGGAGATCGGTGCCAACACCACGGTGGACCGGGCCACCCTCGGAGAGACCCGGATCCGGAGGGGAGCAAAAATTGACAACCTGGTCCAGATCGCCCACAACGTGGAAGTCGGGGAGCACACGGTGATTGCGGCGCAAACCGGTATTGCGGGGAGCTCCAGGGTGGGCCGCCGGGTGATCCTCGCCGGGCAGGTGGGCATCGCGGATCATGTGAGGGTGGGAGACGGGGCCATCGTCACAGCCGCCACCGGCGTTTCCAAGGACGTGTCTCCCGGTGAGGTGGTGTCCTCCGGGTTCCATGCGCTGCCCCGCCGGGAGCATCTCCGCCTTCAGGCCCTCTACCGGAGGCTCCCGGAGATCTGGTCCCGCCTGAAAGCCCTGGAAAAACAGGTTGACCGGACATGATCAGCCGTGTTCTGAAGGAAACCCTTCGCTTTGAGGGGAAAGGACTTCACACCGGCGAGCCTGCCACGGTCTGGATTCACCCTCCCGAGCGGCTGGAGGGCATTGTGTTCCAGGTGGGAAGGGTCCGGATTCCGGCCCACCATCAGGCGGTGGTGGAAACCCGGCGGGCCACGGTTCTCGGCAGGGAAGGGGTCCGGGTGTCCACGGTGGAACACCTTCTGGCGGCTCTCTGGGGCATGGGGATCCACCATGCTCTGGTTGAGGTCCAGGGAGAGGAGATTCCTGCCCTGGACGGCAGTGCCCTTCCCTTCGCCGAGGCCATCCATGAAGCGGACACTGAACCGGTGGAACTCCGCCCCCACACCCTGGGCGAGACGGTGGTGGTCCGGGAAGAGGACCGCACCTGGATTGCTGGTCCCGACCGGGTGTTTCGTCTTTCGGTTTCAGTCCGTTTCCCGGGAGGGATGAGTCAGTTTCTGGACGTCCCGGAACTCACGCCGGAGGTTTTTCTCCGGGAAATCGCCCCGGCACGGACCTTTGTGTTTGCCCACGAGGTGGACGCCATTCAGGATGCGGGCCTTGGCCGCGGGGGGTCTCTGGAAAACACGGTGGTCATTGAAGGAG
>WFYF01000106.1 GCA_015490255.1 Caldifarciminota bacterium | reverse complement strand
GTGCGGCCGGAGTCTGCCGCCTGCGCTGGAAGGTCCCGAGCCCCTCATGGCCTTTCTCCGGTCTGCTCTGGAACCGCTGGTGGTGCTGGATCGGGACGGAGTTTCCCCGGAAGCGTTCTGTCCTCCGCCCGCCCCTGTCTGGGTGGTGGTGGGACCGGAGGGCGGTTTTACGTCTGAGGAGCGCCAGGCCTTCCGGGAGCAGGGGGCAACTGTACTCTCCCTGGGCGTGCCGGTCCTCCGCACAGAAACCGCCGCCATTCTGGGAACCTGGAGGCTCCTGTGGACCTGATCTCCCTTTCCCCTCCGTCTCACGGCCATGTCCTCGTTTGTTCGGGAACGCTCCTGTATAACCCCTCCTGCTCCTGTCTGACCCGAAACCCCCGGGAGGCGCCATGAGTTTCCACAGAGAAAGGAGCGTGAAGAAAAGGGTGCAGCGCATACCGCTCATGGCAATCGCCTTACTGGCCCTCTTTGCCGGCCTCTGGGCAGGGCTCGTGCGCCTGGGGTGGTCGCTGCCGGCCCTTCTCCCATCCCTACCCGCTGTCCACGGCCCCCTGATGGTGGGAGGATTTCTGGGAACCCTCATCAGTCTGGAACGGGCAGCGGCCCGAAATCACCCTCTGGCGTATGTGCCCCCCGGATTGAGCTCTCTGGGGGCCCTGTTTCTCCTGCTCGGGGGACCGTCCCCTCTGGCCGCCGGGATGATTACCCTGGGCAGTGCCGGTCTGGTGATTCTTTCCGCCACATTTGTGCGCCGTTTCCGGGCTCCCTTCACCCTGCTGATGGCGGCCGGTGCGATGGCCTGGCTTGCGGGCAACCTGCTCTGGATGACGGGGCGGCCCATGGCCGCGCTGATCCCCTGGTGGAACGGTTTCCTGCTGCTGACCATTGCGGGAGAGCGACTGGAACTGAACCGGCTCGTGGGATTCTCGGGATGGGTGGGACGCACGTTCTGGCTGGCTGCAGGGATGTATGCCGCGGGCATGCTGGGATCCCTCTTTCACCTGGACGGGGGTGTGCGACTGGCGGGATTGGGCCAGACAGCCCTGGCGCTGTGGCTTATGCGTTTTGATGTCGCCCGGCACACCCTCCGCCACCGGGGCCTGTCCCGGTTTGTCGCCCTGTCCCTGCTTCCGGGTTACGGCTGGCTGGCGATGAGCGGTCTGCTGAGCATGGGATATGGCGGTATGACGGGAGGTTTCCCCTATGACGCCACGCTCCACGCCTTCTATGTGGGGTTTGTGTTCAGCATGATTCTGGGCCACGCCCCTCTGATCTTCCCCGCCCTTGTGGGTCTGCCCATTGCGTTTTCCCGGCGCTTCTATGCACATCTCATCCTCCTCCATCTCACCCTGGGCATGCGGGTGATGGGGGATCTGATGGGCGAACCGCTGTGGCGTCAGGCGGGGGGCCTGGGAAACGTGCTGGCCATCGTGCTCTTTCTGCTGAACACCCTTTCTTCCATCCGCCCACCGGTGGGTTCGCTGTCCTCCCCAGGTCGTGCCGGAAAAGCCCTCAGAGCCTGACACAATCTCCCGGCAGCGAGACACCGGAGAACCGGGGAGAAAGACCCACAAGATGAGGGGCTTCCGGTGGGGAGGACGGAACCAGGAAGAAAGCGTATCCCTCCGTCGCGAGTTCCCGGACTGTCGGCTTTTCCAGGAAATCTTCCACCGGTTCGTGAAGTTCCAGCACGAGGGCGGGCTGACTCCGGCGAAGCACCGCCCGACCCCCTGCCAGCACCCTCTCTTCCAGACCTTCCACATCCAGTTTCACAAGATCCACCCGCGCCTCCCGAAACACCTCGTCCAGCGTGGTGACAGACACCGGAACTTCTCCAGATCTTTCCAGCGATGTGTATCCCCCTTCTCGCAGCTGGACGAACCGCTTTCCCGGACGATCCGCCAGGCCGAGGGGACGGACCTCCACCCGCACATCCGGAGGGGCGAGGGCGGCGTTCTGCTGAAGCAGGGCAAGAAGCCCCGGGTGGATTTCAAAGGCCACCACCCGTCCCCCCGGCCGCACCCTGTGGGCCATGAGGAGCGTGAAAAAGCCGATGTGGGCGCCACCGTCCACCGCCACCATGCCCGGGGTGAGCAGAACCTCCAGCACCCGGACCACGGGTTGCTCATACACCCCCAGCAGGATGGCCCGGTGGTCCCGGGGAATGAGGATCATGGGCAAGACGAACCGGCCCGCCCGGACCCGAACCTTCCGGGGGGAAGCCGGAAACACCGCCCGGGTAAGCCGACGGAGCCACTTCGCCCGCCGAAGCCAGGCCTTCACCGCAGGGGCTCTCCTGTTTTTCCTGCAAGAATGGTACATATCCTGCACCGGCCGATCAAGCCGCGGTCCCGTGCAATCTGACGCCCCATCCAGTTGCCTCCGGATACCCACCTTTTCACAGGGGGGTGTACGCATGTTTGGCACACTGCAGCCCACCATGACCTCACGGGACGGGTGCTGTATACTTACGCCATACACCCATCGGGGGAGATCAGCATGCGCGAAAGGCCAATCCGGAACTTCTGCATCATCGCCCACATTGATCACGGGAAATCCACCCTGGCGGACCGGCTTCTGGAGATCACCCACACCCTTCATCTGGGGGAGGGAGAGGAGCAGGTCCTGGACGCCATGGACCTGGAGCGGGAGAAGGGCATCACCATCAAGATGCACCCGGTCCGGATGGAATACGAAAGGGGCGGCGAGCGGTATGTCCTGAACCTGATTGACACGCCCGGCCACGTGGATTTCACCTATGAGGTGTCCCGATCTCTGGCTGCGGTGGAAGGGGCCATCCTTCTCGTGGACGCCACCCAGGGGGTGGAAGCCCAGACCCTCTCCAACCTCTATCACGCCCTGGACCAGAACCTGGTGATCATCCCCGCCATCAACAAAATTGACCTGCCCAACGCCGATGTGGAGCGGGTGCGCCGGCAGATCCTGGACCTTCTGGGAGAGGAGGAAATTTATCTGGTTTCGGCCAAAACCGGCGAGGGGGTGCGGGAACTCCTGGACGCGGTGGTGGAGAAGGTGCCCCCGCCCCGGGGCGAGGAAGAAGCCCCTCTCCAGGCCCTGATCTTTGATGCCCGTTTTGACGAGTATGTGGGGGTGATCCCCTACATCCGGGTGTTTCAGGGGACCCTCCGCCCCGGCATGACCATCCAGTTCGCCTCCACCGGGAAAAAATACGAGGTCACCGAGGTGGGCGTGTTCCGCCCGGGACGGCTGGAGCGCCGGGAGGCCCTCCATCCCGGGGAGATCGGCTATTTCACCGCCGCCATCCGGGAAATCCGGGATGCCCGGGTGGGGGACACCGTGCTGGATGCCCGCAACCCTGCCGAGCCCATTCCCGGCTTCCGGGAAGCCAAGCCCATGGTGTATGCCGGGATCTATCCCCTGGTTCCGTCGGATTTCCCCCTCCTTCAGAAAG
>WFYF01000105.1 GCA_015490255.1 Caldifarciminota bacterium | reverse complement strand
TCCGACGGACGGGAAGAGGACGTCCCCGCCCATCTTCTTCATGACCTGGAGTGGCGGGAGTAAATTTCCCCGATAAAATACCCCACCAGATTCCCTGCGGGAATCTGGTGGGGACCCCGGAAAAACGACCCAGCAGCTTTGCGGGCATCGGTCGAGCAACCCGTTGAAGTACGAAAATTCTTACTAAATTATAAAGGTTAGGATCCCCGTGCGGTTTTCTTGTGAAACCCGCCTGGGGTGCGCCCGGGAGTGGAACATCCACGATCCGGGCTATACAATCCTCTCCACAGGGAACCAAAAGGAGGTTCACAATGTCCAGGGCTGAAGAAAGACTTTACAAAAGAGGGGGGGGATTCCTTCTGGAGGAGACACCGGCCGAAGAGGTGATGACGCCGGAGGACTTCAACGAAGAGCAGCGCATGATCGCCCAGACCGCCCGGGACTTTATGGAAAAAGAGGTCCTGCCGGTCGCGGAGAAACTGGAAAAGCAGGACTTTGATCTCCTGCGGGGCCTGATGCAGAAGGCCGGCGAGCTCGGTCTTCTGGGGGCGGATGTGCCCGAGGCCTACGGCGGGCTGGGTCTGGACAAGGTGAGCTCCATGCTCATCGCGGAAAACGTTTCGGTGGAGGGCTCCTTTGGCGCCACCTGGGGGGCCCACACCGGCATCGGCACCCTGCCCATCGTGTTTTTCGGCAACGAAGAGCAGAAGCAGAAATACCTCCCCAAACTCGCCACAGGCGAGTGGATCGGGGCCTATGCCCTGACCGAACCCCATGCGGGTTCGGACGCGATGAACATCAAGACGAAGGCGGTGCAATCCGAAGACGGCCAGCACTGGATCCTCACCGGCCAGAAGCAGTTCATCACCAACGCGGGGCTTGCCGACATCTTCACGGTGTTTGCCAAGGTGGATGGGGAGCACTTCACCGGATTCCTGATGGAGCGGAACACCCCCGGCCTCACCATCGGCGAAGAGGAGAAGAAAATGGGGGTGAAGGGCTCCTCCACCCGTCCCCTTTTCCTGGACAAGGCCCGGATCCCTGCAGACAGCGTGCTGGGCGAGATCGGCAAAGGCCATCGCATTGCCTTCGGTATTCTGAACATCGGGCGCTATAAGCTCGGCGTGGCCGCCGTCGGGGCCGCCAAGAAAGCCCTGCAGAACGCGGTGCAATACGCCTCCGAGCGCACCGCCTTCGGCCGGCCCATCATCCAGTTTCCTCTGATCCAGCAGAAGATCGGGCGGATGGCCCTGGAGATCTTCGTGACCGAAAGCATGGCCTATCGGCTGGCCGGCCTGATGGACGAGGCCCTGAAGGTGATTGAGGATCCCCTCAAGGCGGTGGCGGAGTTTGCGGTGGAAAGCTCCATCCTGAAGGTCTATGGTTCCGAAATGCTGGACTTCGCCGTGGACGAAACGGTGCAGATCTACGGCGGATACGGGTTCATTGAGGAATATCCGGCCGCCCGGGCCTATCGGGACTCCCGCATCAACCGCATCTGGGAAGGCACCAACGAGATCAACCGGATGCTCATCCCCGGGATGCTGCTCCGGAAGGCCATGAAAGGGGAACTTCCCCTGATGCCCGCGGTGGCGAAGGTAGCCGGGGAGGTGATCACCTACACACCCCAGCCCGGAACGGACGACTTCGGCGAGGAGACAGAAGCTCTGGAAGTGCTCAGGAAAATCACCCTGATGGTGGCGGGACTGGCTGCCCAGAAGTTCGGGGAAGCCCTGGAGGAAGAGCAGGAGATCCTGGCCGCCCTTGCGGATCTCACCATGTGGGTGTATGGGGTGGAGAGCGCCCTGCTGCGGGTTGTGAAACACCATGCAGAGGATGAGCTCATCCGGGGGATGCTGCGCTATTACACGGGGCGCCGGCTGAAGCAGGCCGCCCTGGTGGCCGAGGAGATTCTTTCCTCCATCAAGGAAGGGGACGAGCTCCGGATGCTGCTCTCAGCGCTGCGGAAGTTCACCCGGTGGTATCTCTTGCCCGCCGGCCGGGATGTCCTCCGGAGCGTGGCGGGGCTTGTGGCCGATCGGGGTGGCTATCCCTGGAGCGGCTACTGATGTGGTATGTGGATCGGGACGGCGAGGAGGTCCCGGTTTCGGCCCGACCGGAAGGAGAGGGCCTCGTGGTGAAGGTGGGGGCGTGGGAGGCCCTGGTTCGCGCCCAGCCTCTGGGGCGGAACCTTTTTGAGGTGGAAATCCGGGGGCGGCGGATGGTGGTTTACCGGGCAGGGGATCGCCTGGAGATCCTGGCACCTTTCCGGGCCTGGCTGCGGCCGGTTCCCCTGTCTTCTGTGCCCCGGGCCTTCCGGAATCAGCGGAAGGGCCCGGCCCGCCAGCGCCTTGTCGCCCCCATGACCGGCCGGGTGGTGGAGGTGCATGTCGCAGCAGGCCAGACGGTGGAGGAGGGTACCTTGCTTCTGGTGATGGAAGCGATGAAGATGCGGAATGAACTCCGGGCGCCGTTTTCCGGGAAGGTGCTGCGGGTGGAAGTGGAAGAGGGCAGCGTGGTGAACCGGGGCGACCTTCTGGTGGAGATGGAAAGCGCAGCGTAACGGAAGGGTTGAAAAAGCAGCGCGGGGGGCCGTTGGCCCCCCGCGCCTTGTTTTCGCCGTCGTTGTCAGTAGGAAACGACGCGAACGTTCTGGGCTTTGGGGCCGCGAGGCGTTTCCGTCACCTCAAACTCCACCCGTTGCCCTTCCTCAAGGGTGCGATAGCCCACCTGCCCGGTGATGTCGGAGAAGTGCACGAACACTTCCCCCTGACCGTCTTCCCGGGTGATGAACCCATAGCCCTTGCGGGCGTTGAACCACTTCACGGTGCCATACAGCTTGCTCATGGGACAACCTCCAAACAACTCCTCCCGGCATGGGGAGTACGACCTTCGATCAGGGGGGAAAGGGTGGAGCGGGCGACGGGATTCGAACCCGCGACCCTCAGCTTGGGAAGCTGATGCTCTACCCCTGAGCTACGCCCGCCCTGATCATTGAACACGGGAAAAGTATACGCATTCAGGGAGGGGCTGTCAAGGCCTCGCCGCTTGAACATACGGGGGGGAGTATATAATCTGCGGCGAAGGGTTACTTCTTAAACAGGAGGAAGGGGTATGTCCAGACTCGCATCTCTCCTCATGTT
>WFYF01000104.1 GCA_015490255.1 Caldifarciminota bacterium | reverse complement strand
CCCCCATGCCGGTCCGGATCTGATGGGCCAGGGCGAAACCTGCCAGGCCGATGAGGGCCAGGTTGATGCCCTGAACCAGAAAATACCGGGGCCCCGGCCGCTCAAAAAGGAACCGGAGGGCGTCATCCGTGATCTTCCGATACGTCATGGCCTCCCTCCCAGAGCTCTTTCAGATAAACCACCGAAGGCTGCGTGTTGGTTTCCTCCAGAATGCGGAACCGGCGGGGATCCCGGGAAAGTTCCACGATCCGGCTTTCGGGATCCCGGAAGTTGCCGAATACCAGCGCTTCCGCCGGGCAGGCCTGCACACAGGCCGGCGACACATCGCCATCCCGAACCAACCGTCCCTCGTCTTTCGCGTGATCTTTGGCATGACGGATCCGCTGATAGCAGAAGGTGCACTTCTCCATCACCCCCCGCTCCCGCACAGAGATGTCCGGGTTGAGCTGCCAGTTCAGGGGCTCCGGCCACTCAAAGGTGAACCAGTTGAACCGGCGCACCTTATAGGGGCAGTTGTTGGCGCAATACCGGGTGCCCACACACCGGTTGTATACCTGTTCGTTCAGACCGTCGGGGTCGTGATAGGTGGCAATCACGGGGCACACGGCCTCACAGGGGGCGTTCTCACACTGCTGGCACATCATGGGAACAAAGTGCACCCGGTGGGAGGACTCGGCGAAATACCGCTCCACCCGGATCCAGAACATCTCCCGACCATGGGCCATCTGCTTCTCCCCCACCCAGGGGATGTTGTTCTCGGCCATACAGGCCACCACACAGGCAGAACAACCCGTGCACTTCTCCGTGTCCACCACCAGGCCCCAGTGATAGGGGCTTTCCTTGTATCGCTCCGTGAAGGCGTCGTGCCCATAGGAAGCCCAGAAGGCAGCACTCATGGGGTGTTTTTCCCTGAACTCCTCCTCAAAGGTGGGCATCTCCTTCCCGCGGCTTTTGTGCCACGCTTCCAGGCTCATCACCCCCACCACCTCCCGGCCGGCTGTGGTCATGGCCCCGTCGGTGTGGGCCAGAATCACCCGCCGGCGGGTGGCCTCCACCGAAACCGGGAGGGTGTGGGAACCGTTCACGAAATGAAAGGGATTCGCCCCCCGGTTGCGGGCATACCGGCCAAACCCCGTGTGGCCCTGGCCGCTTTCCACGGCCACCACCCTACGGGGCAGCCGGGGATTGAACCGCACCGGGAGCTCCGCCTGGCCGGTTTTCGTGGAGAGACGGACCACCTGACCTTCAGAAAGCCCCATTTCCCGGGCATCTTCCGGATGGAGCTCCGCCACGTTCCGCCAGGCGGTCTTGACCACCGGGTGGGGGACCTCCTGGAGCCAGGGGCGGTTGGCCAGACGGCCGTCCCACCACCGCAGGGAGGGATAGGCCACCAGCACCCAGTCTCCGGACAGAACCTCCGGTCGCGCGGGCGCCTCGTGAGCGCGAAGACGCACCGGTTTGGCCGGGACCTCCACGAACAGTCCCCCCCGTTTCAGGGCCTCCACCCAGAAATCCTCAAACGTTCCCTGGCCATACCGGGCATGGAGGCGCTGCCAGCGGCGCTTCAGAAAATCCTGGAAAGACTCCGGCAGGGAAAGGCCGTAACGGCGGGCCACCCCGAGGAGGAGATCCCCCGTGCTCCGGGCATCAAAATGGGGAACCGGCCGCATGCCGGGCTGCATCAGGGTGAACACCCCCGGACGGGGCTCCAGATCCCCCCAGTCTTCAAAGGGATGCAGGGTGGGAAGGACAAGATCCGCCATCTCCCCGGTTTCGTCCAGATAGGGGGAGAGCACCACCAGGGCCTTCAGGTTTTTCCGGCGTTCGGCAAAGTCCCTCCGGTTGAAGGCGGGATTGCGGTCCACCACCAGGAGGGCCTGAACCTTTTCCCCGAGCGCACTGTAAAAGGCCTCCCGCTCGGGGGAATCCGCCACACGGTCCCAGGCCTGCGGGCCTTCATACCGCAGGAGCTCCTCGCCCCCCAGCAGGGCTGTGAGGGCCAGGGCCGCATACCAGAGGGCCTCGTCCCCCTCCCTGGGCGCGAGGTCTCCGCCCAGCACCAGCACCTTCTCCGCCCCGTGGACGGCTTCCACCAGCGCCTCCAGGGCCGCCGCATCCAGGCCGGCGGCGGCAAGATCCTCTTCCGAAAAACCCTTTGCAAAGTCCGCCACCTGTCTCTTATA
>WFYF01000103.1 GCA_015490255.1 Caldifarciminota bacterium | reverse complement strand
GCCTTATGGTCGGGGTATGTTCGTGACAATGAACCGCATATTCGTTCATCCCGAATATGCGGAGGCCTTTGAAGAGGCCTTTCGCCGGCGGGCCCGTCTTGTGGACCGGATGCCGGGATTCATCCGGAACCTGGTTTTGCGTCCGGAAAATCCTGCGGAAGGCCCCTATATCGTGATGACCTTCTGGGAGAGCCAGGAGCATTTTGAAGCCTGGGTGAATTCCCCGGCCTTTCGGGAGGGGCATGCCCGGAGCGGCACCCTGCCCCGGGAAGCTTTCCGGGCTCCCAGCGTTCTGGAAACCTTTGAGGTGATTCTGGATTCCGAAGACGTCCCTTGACCTTTCTGTGAGCATATCGTACAATCCCCCCGCCATGAGAAACGACTTTCCTGTGGTGCAGAAGACCTTCACCCGTCGCGTCGCCGCACGCATGGCCGGGACGCGTCTGGACCATTACATCACCCAGTCCGGCATTGGCCTCTCCCGCAGCCAGGTGGAAAAGCTCATCCAGTCCGGGAAGGTGCGGGTCAACGGAAAGGTGGTCACCAAAGCAGGGTATCGCGTCAAAGAAGGGGACGAGATTCTCGCGGAATACGAGATCCGGGTGAACCATGAAATCGTGCCACAGCCCGAATTAGAGATCCCCATCCTGTATGAGGACGACGACCTGGTGGTGATCAACAAGCCCGTGGGCGTCGTGGTTCATCCCGCCCGGGGCAACTTTGTCAACACCCTGGTCAACGCTTTGTTGGGCCGATACCAGAATCTGCCCTCCACATCGGACCGGATCCGTCCGGGGATCGTTCACCGTCTGGACAAGGACACCTCCGGCGTGATGGTGGTGGCCCGATCGGAACGGGGCGTTCGGAGCCTCTCCCGCCAGATTGAGGATCGCACGGCCTCCCGGGTGTATCTCGCCCTGGTGTGGGGGGCGGTTCCTGTATCGCAGGGGGAAATCCACGCCCCCATCGGCCGGCATCCCATTCACCGCACCCGCATGGCGGTGACTCCCCTTCATTCCCGTCCGGCCCTCACCCGGTTCCAGGTCCGGGAGCGGTTTGGCAAGCTGGCCACCCTGCTGGAAGTGCGTCTGGCCACCGGCCGGACCCACCAGATCCGGGTTCACATGGAGCATTTCGGACATCCCGTGGTGGGAGATCCCACCTATTCCGGACGGGATACCCGGAAAATTTTCTCCGTTGTGCCCAGCGTGCTGCTCCCCCACGTTCGGGAGGTGCTCGCTCGCATTGGACGCCAGGCCCTCCACGCCTGGCGCCTGTCCTTTGAGCATCCGGCCACGGGGGCCTGGGTCACCTTTGAGGCCCCTCTTCCGGAAGACATGGAAAACGTTCTGGAATATCTCCGAACCCATCGGGAGGCGTTCCGTTGGAAGGGTTGATCCATTTTCTTGCCGGCGCCGCGGGAACATCCGGTGGATTCAGCCTGATCCATCTTCTCCTGGCCCTGTTTCTTGCATGGATTTCCGGTGAGGTGGTGGCCCGGCTGGGCTATCCGGCGGTGCTGGGAGAACTTGCCGCCGGAATTCTGTTCGGACCGGCCATCCTGGGCTGGATCCAGCCGTCAGAGGGACTGGCCACGCTGGCCGAAGTGGGCGTCTTCCTCCTGATGCTGTATATCGGGATGGAGATGGATTACACCGACATCCTCCGGGAAGCCCGACCGGGCTTCTGGGCTACCGTCGGCGGCGTTTTCGTTCCTTTCGCTACAGGGTTTCTCATCGGACAGGTTTCCGGCCTTCCCCTCCAGGAAAACCTGGTGATCGCCACCACCTTCGCCGTCACCGCCCTGGCCACCAAATCCCGAATTCTCGTGGACCTCAATCTCCTGGGCACGCGTCTGGCCAGCGTGCTCATCGCAACGGCCCTCACGACAGACATCCTGGCCCTTGTGATTCTGGCCGTGGTCTATACGCTGATCCAGACGGGGAGTTTCGCGGTGCAGGCCATGCTGGTGACGCTGCTCCACGCCGGCGCCTTTTTCGCCGCAGCGGTGCTGCTCGGACACTATGGTCTGCCTCTCCTGGCCCGGTTCATGAACCGCCTGGGCTTTCAGGGCCGCACGGTGAATTTCACCCTGCTTCTCATCGTGGCCCTGGTGTATGCCGAAATGGCCGAGCTTGCCGGCATGCACGCCATCCTCGGTGCCTTCATTGCCGGCCTGTTCATCCGGGAGGCCATGGTGCGAAGGAAACTCTCCCACGAACTCCGGGAGATGGTGCACGATCTCTCCGTTGGGTTCCTGGCTCCCGTCTTCTTCGTTTATGCCGGGTTTGACGTGAATCTCCAGAGCGTTTTCCATTCCCTGCCCTTTTTCCTTCTCATCCTGCTGGGCGCCACCCTTTCCAAAATTCTGGGAACCATGGCGTTTTATGCCCTGGGGGGATATCCGTGGCGGGAAGGCCTGGTCCTGGGAAGTGCGCTCAACGGACGGGGGGCGGTGGGGATCATCGTGGCCCAGATTGGACTGGAGGCCGGTGTCCTTGAGCCCGCAACCTTTTCTGCCCTCGTCCTGATGGCCTTTTTCACCACCCTGAGCGTCCCCGTGCTGCTGAAATGGGGGGTGGCCTGGCTGCGAAGACGGGGAGAGCTGGAGACCTCACGGGCCCGGCAGGGCGTGCTCATCGTGGGGGCCAGTCCGGTGGGACTCCTCCTTGCCCGGGCCTTTGATGGCAGGGGCACCACGCTGGTGGATGCCAACCCCGACTTTTGTGAGGAAGCGGAGCGGATAGGATACTTCTGCGTTCATGGCAACGCGCTGAAGGAGGATGTTCTGGAGCGGGCGGGAGCCGAGCGGGTCCGCACCCTCATCGTGATCACGCCCAACACGGAAACCAACGTGCTCATTGCCCGGTTTGCCCGAGAAACCTTCCTGATTCCGGAAGTGTATGTGCTGGTGGAGGCGGACCACAAGGACGCTCTGTGGGAACCGGTCCGGGAAGAGGGGCTGGTTCCTTTTAACTTCGGCGCCTTCACCCTCGGGGAATGGAACCGGTGGGTGCAGGAGGGGCGGACGGCCCCCAGCGAGGTAGGGGTGACCGCCGATATCCGGTCCGAACTTTTCCTGGAAACGGTCTATCAGCACGACGTGGTCCTTCCCCTTACCGTGGTTCGGGACGGGACACCGGTGTTTTTCTATGCTCTGGACGAGCTCCGTGCTGGCGATCGGGTGCGGGCCCTCCAGCTGGTGGAACCCGCCTTTGAAATCCGGGACGATCTGGACCTTCTCATAGAGCGGGCTGTGGTGCTGGATATCCCGGAAGGAGACCAGGAGGAGGTCTTCACACGGCTTGCGGAGATTTTCTCCAGGGAAATCCAGCATCCCCAGAACGACCTGCTGGAACGTTTCCGGACGAGAGAACAGGAGCTCTCCACCTGGGTGGCTCCAGGGCTGGCCGTTCCCCACGTGGTGGTTCCCGGAAACGAGCGCTTTGCCCTCGCGGTGGTCCGGAGCGAAAAGGGCATCACCTGGGGGGCTCCGGACCGGAAGGTTCACGCCATTTTTGCCTTCGTGTCCACGCTGGACCACCGCCTGCTCCACCTGCGGATCCTGGCATCCATTGCCCGCATGGCCCACCAGTCCGAGTTCATGGAGCGGTTTCTGGAAGCGAAGAATCCGAGGGAGCTCCGGCAGTTTCTTCTGTCCTTGCCCCGGAGAAGGTTCGCCCGGCGTTATCTCTCCTGAAGGGCGAGGAGGACCTCCCGGAACACCACGGCCGCGAAAGCGCCGCAGGAGGGAGGCCCCGCAAGGGGATTGTATTCCACGATGTCCGCGGCCACCGGTCGGCGAATCCCCTTGAGGAGTGAAAGAAAGTCCCGGAAGGACAGGCCACCGGGCTCATAGTTGGACACACAGGGGAAGTCAGAGAACACGTCCATATCCACCGTGAGATACACCGGGGCCTGAAGGGAGGCAAGCCGGTCCGGCTCGGGTTCAGACAGAATCTCCCAGGAGGGGGTTTCTTCTGGTGCCCGGGAACGCACACCCACAGAGAGAATCCGGTTGTTCACCATCCGGGAAATCTGATACATCACCGTGGCGTGGGAAAAGGCATCCCCCATATACTGACGACGGGCGTCCAGATGGGCATCCATATGAACCACCCAGAGATCGGGGAACCGGCGGAGAGCGATTTCCACCCCCACAAGGCTCACCAGGTGGTCTCCTCCCAGGAGAAGGAAAGGAGGACGGAGATTTTCCGGCAGTGCTTCCCGGATCCGGTCCAGCCGGTTGCGGCCGTCCGTCTCCTCCAGGATGAAGGGGAGATCTCCGAGATCCTCAAATTCCTCCAGAACCCTGCCCCCCTGATAAGGGCTGGCGTCCTCAATGCCCGCGAAAGCCCAGCGAACAAAAGCCGGAGCCAGGGCCACCCCCTTCAGAAAGTTTTCCTTACCCTCCGTGGGGAGCCCCAGAACCCGGATCATGAACCTTCCACAGGATTGTCAAAAAGCACCCTGAGATAGGGTGGAAGGGCAAACAGCGCACGGTGAAGGTCCTCGTGATAAAAGGAGAGACCATCTGGAATCATCCGGCGGAAGGCGGGGAGAGAAGGTTGTGGCGAAGCCAGGAGAAAGGCCCACTGCCCTCCCGGATAGGTGGGAACCGGAGCGGTGTAGGGACGGACCGTGCGAAAGGCTCCGCGCGCCGTTTCATACAGTTTTTTCAGACGATCGCGGTGAAAAATCGGAGATTCAGCCTGGATTCCCACCACCGAAACCGGCTCCAGCACCCCGGTGAGTTTGTCAAAGAACGCCGGCTCATAGAACACCGTGGCCGGTCCCACCGGATCGCTTGTGTCCATGAGAACGACGTCAAACTTTTCCTTCGTCTCCCCCACAAAAACGGATGCATCCTCGTGCACAAGTTCCAGGCGGGGGTGGTGGAACGCTTCGGCGAATTCGGGGAAAAATTCCCGGGCCACTTCCACCACATCGGGGTCAATTTCCACCACGACCACCCGTTCCACATCCGGATAACGCAGCACCTCCCGGGCAGTCCCACCGTCCCCACCTCCCAGAATCAGCACCCGGCGGGGATCGGGATGGTGCTGCATGACCGGATGAACCAGCGCCTCATGATAGAAAAACCCGTCGCGCTCCGTGGTCATCACCAGACCGTCCAGCATCAGCACCCGACCGTAATCCCGGGTCTCAAATACAAGAATATCCTGATACCGGGACCGCCGGTGATAGAGAATGCGCTCGGGCAGGAACACGATCCCGCTGTCCTTTCCGTGGATTTCCTCCACCCGGATCATGACCCATCTCCCGGAATCAGCGCCACGCCGGCGAACACCGCGGTGGGACCATCGTCCACCACCGTGCTGGCCCATGCCACCCGCACCTCCCGGACCGGAATCTCCCGCATGGCCATGGCCTCCCGGGCCATGCTCTCCACAAGGCGATGGGCATCCTCGGGGGAGAGTTCCCCGGAATATTCCATGATCACTCCGATGTTCCCGGGCTGATCGGGGATGGCCACGGCCACCGCGGCGGTGATGCGTTCGTTCCGGGTGGAACTCACCTTCGCACCATAGGCGATGGGAAGGAGTGAACCCGGAAGAAGGGAAAGGGAATCCAGGGGAGGGGCGTTGGGAGGCAGAATGCTGGAGACCTTCAGGAGGTTGAACTGGCTCACACCGG
>WFYF01000102.1 GCA_015490255.1 Caldifarciminota bacterium | reverse complement strand
TCCTGATCAGCCCTCCACCCGGCATCCGACGGTATCGGGATTGCCAAAAACAACCGGAGATCTCCATGGAGCGGTGTATTTTCCGGGACATGAAAAGCATTCCAGTGAGCTTGTGATCATACGGCAAAGCGTTTTCCTTCCTGATGGGGAAGGCCAGGGGGAGAAATCGCAGGTGAAGTCTTAAACGCCCTGGAACTGCCGCACGAAACACATTCCCGCTCTTGCCCGTAGGGCCCCCAGGCGATCCTTTTTGGGATGGCCCTGGGGTAAACGTTTTTCCGAACGGGTCACATGTTTTCGGGTTTGGGGTCACCGGACGGCTTATTCAAGAAAACCGCCTGGGGTGTAATCCCGCGAGCAGACACCAAAAGCCTGCAACACCTCTCACAAAATTTCAAGGGAGGCTCCTGATCAGCCGAATTTCCCCGAGACATACGCTTCGGTGAGCTTTTCCTTCGGGCGGATGAAGATCTCTTCGGTGGGACCGAATTCCACAAGCTCGCCGAGATACATGAAGGCCGTGTAATCCGCCACCCGCGCCGCCTGCTGCATGTTGTGGGTGACCACCACGATGGTGACCTCGTCCCGGAGTTCGGTCATGAGGTCTTCAATCCGCGCGGTGGCGATGGGATCCAGAGCGGAGGTGGGCTCGTCAAACAGAAGCACCTCCGGCCGGACCGCCAGGGCCCGGGCGATGCACAGCCGCTGCTGCTGACCTCCTGAAAGGGAATAAGCATGGGCTCTCAGCCGATCCTTTACCTCCTCCCACAGAGCGGCTTTCTCAAGGGCCCACACCACCCGGTCTTCCAGCTCCTGCCCCTTCACGCCATGGAGACGCAACCCATAGGCCACGTTGTCAAAGATGCTGGTGGGGAAGGGGTTGGGCTTCTGGAAGACCATCCCGATCCGGGTCCGGAGGGCGATCACGTCCACATCCGGCGCCAGGATGTTCACACCGTCCGGATAAAGCAGAATTTCCCCCTCATAGCGCGTGCCGGGATACAGGTCGTGCATCCGGTTGAAGCACCGAAGCAGGGTGGTCTTCCCGCACCCGGAGGGGCCGATGATGGCCGTCACCCGTTTTTCATACACGGGCAACGAGATGTTTTTCAGAACCTGGTGGGTGCCATAGAAAAAGGACAGGTTGCGCACCTTAAGTTTCACCGGCGGTGCCATGCCGTCAGGATACACGCTCAGGGTTAACGCGGCGTTAACGCCCCTGGAATTTTTCCAGTTCCGCAAGGGCTTTGAGCTGGTTCCGGGCCGTTTCGGTGAGGGGGTGGCGGGGAAATTTCTGTACCACTTCCTGGAGGAGGGCGCGGGCCCGGTCCGCATATCCCCGGATCACCCAGAACTGCGCCACGTCCAGCGCAGCCGTGATGGCCCATCCCGGCGCCCGGGACGCGTACCCCTCCCAGAGGATCTGACCGGTGAGGACCGCCCGGTCATAGTCCCCCAGGGCTTTCCGGGCCTGCATGGCGAAATAGCGCCGCTCTCCTTCCTCTTCCTCCCCCACCAGGCCTTTCAGGGCGAGCAGAACCCTGAGGGCCTCCCGGTGCCGGCCCGCCTGGGCAAGCACCCCCGCGAGGAGAAAGGTCCCCTCTTTCCACACGTCCGGAATATCGGCATAGGCCTGAAACAGCCGCTCCAGATAGGCAACCGCCCGGTCCATCCGCCGGTCATCCTTCTCCAGAATCCCCAGGTGATAGAGGGCCAGCGCCTGCAGATGCCGGTCCTCCGCATCCAGGAGGTATCGCCAGATTCTCCAGGCCTGCCGTCGCCGGCCTTCCTGATAGAGCCGGCGGGCCCGGGCATGGAGCCACCGGCCCACTTCCCTCAACTCCCGGGGAAGCTTCCCCACCAGGGCCCGGGGAAGCAGTTCGGGCGGCAGGGTGTCCTGTTCCCGGAAAGTGAGAAGGAGGCGGAGGCGGTCCGGGAGAGCAAGGCTGTCCGGCAGGGACTCCAGGGAAGCAAAGGATTTCAGCGTATCCACATGCCAGTGGATCTGCAGGCTGTCGGGCAGGGTAAACAGCAGCGCCGAATCCAGATCGGGGCGCTCCGGCGACAGCGCGAGAAGATAGCGCACCGCACGGGATTCGGGAAGGTCCGGGGCGTGGAGGGACAGCACCCCGGCCCGGGCCAGATTCCCTTCCGCAAGGGCTTTTCGGAGAAAGTGCCGGGCGAGGGGGGTCCGGAGGCTTTCGGGGAGGGAGCGGGCGAGAAAGCCCTGCCAGACATCGGAAAGGTCCAGGGAGTCGGCAAGCACCCGCACAAGAAGGGGAAGCTCCTCCTCCCGTGCCCGAAAGGCATAGAGGGCCAGGGCTTCCCGAAAGGCGGCCAGCGGTGCGATCTTCAGGAAGGCAAGCAGGTCTTCCCGGTTCCGGACGTCCAGATGGCGAAAGGCGCTGTCGGGTATGCGGGCCTCCACGAAAAAGGCGAAGGCCGCCCGGCGGGCCAGGTCGCCCCCCAGATGGCTCACCATGCTCCGGAAGGGTTTTTCCATCTTCATCCGGCCCAGATACCGGGCGAGAAGCAGGACCTCCCGAGGAGAAAGTTCCGGGATGGGGATCCGGGTGTAGGGCAGACGGGAAAGCCCTGCGCTCAGCGCCACTTCCAGCACAGGCGCATAGGGCAGGCTGTCCACCGCAAAGGCCCACACCGCCAGGCTGTCCAGAAGTTCCGAAGCAGCGCGGCCCCAGAACCGGTCCCGCCGGTAACGCAGAACGTGGAGTTCAAACAGCCGGCGGTCCAGCGAAGGCTGTCCCGTCCGGGGGGGTGGCCACCCTTCCAGCACCCAGGCTCGTTGCGCCCGAAGAAGCAGGGTCTCCGGGGAGAGAAACAGGGGGGGAGCGAAGATGCGTTCCGCCCAGTTTGGAGCCGGTTTCAGGGGCAGAAATCCCGGAGAACGTTCGCCTGTGCGCTCCCACCGGAGTTCCTGCGACAGGCGCTCCCGCACCTCCGGCCAGTCCCGCCCCCACCGGGCATAAAACGCCACAAGGGAATCCCTCACACTGTCGGGGACAGCAAAGAAAAGATCTTCCAGCCGGCCTGCACACCCCAGGGGGGAGGAGGTGCCCGGAAGACACCGGAGGGAATCCTGAATCAGCCAGGAGCGGACTTTTTCGGGTGCGACATCTCCAGCAAGAACCGCCCGCAGGGTATCGCCCCGGCACAGCCAGGCCTCCGGAGCCTCAGGGCGCTCGTGGAGGATCCAGACGCAGGGCGGGTTTTCGGGGAGAGGCGGGCGTTCCCCCCGCGCCCGGAGTTCCTGGAAAATCGGAAAGCGGAGGGAGTCCGGGGCCGTGGGGAACAGGGCTTTCAGGGTATCCGTCGGGAGAACCATCAAATAAGGGGCAAAGCGGGGAAGGGCTTCCTCCGGTGCATAGAGCCTTCGGGCCAGTTCCCAGGCATCCTGCATGAGGGGAAGATAGGGGTCCGGGCGGCGCAAAAACCGGGCCAGGAGCACTCGTCCCAGGGTGGTGTCTCCAGTTGTCAGAGCGCACCGGGCCGCGCCCAGCAGGGCTTCCGGAGCCTCCGGAGCGTCCGGGGTATAGGCCACCTGGAGGAACAGGGGCAGGGCCGCCGGGCATTTTCCCGACGCCGCAAGCCCCTGTGCCGACTCCAGAAGAGGGGAGAGAGCTGTCAGGAAAAACAGGGCGATCATGCCGCGCCGGGCGGGGTGAGCACCACCTTCACCGCCTCTCCCTGCAGAATGGCTTCAAACCCCTTCACGATGTCCTCAAGAGGAAGACGGTGGGTGATCAGGGGGAAAAGATCCACCTTCCCGGAAGACAGGAGTTCCTGCGCCCGGACCCAGGTGGCGAAAATCCGCCGCCCGTGGATGCCCACCGCCCGGAGGCCCTTCAGGATGAAGGTGTCCCAGTCATAGGCGAAGGTTCTGCCGGCCAGGCCCAGCAGGCTGACGGTGCCGCCGTTGCGAAGCACCCGGAGCCCGAGGTCAAAGGCCGCCGGGGCGCCGGAGAACTCCAGATGCACGTCCGCGGCCCCGTGGAAGAAATCCCGGAGGGCCTCCTCTTCCTCCGGCCGGGTGGGGTCCACCACGAGATCCGCCCCGAGTTCTCTGGCCATCCGGGCCCGGAGGGGTTGGGGTTCGGCCACGGCGATCCGGGAAGCCCCCAGCGCCCGGGCCACCAGCAGCCCCATGAGCCCGATGGGACCCGCACCCGTGATCAGCACGCTTTTGCCCTCCACATGGGCTTCTTCCACCGTATACACGGCGTTGCCGAAAGGCTCCATCAGGGTGGCGATCTCAAAGGAGAGGTCATCAGGAATTTTCCAGGCGTTCACCGCGGGGACCACCAGATATTCCGCATAGGCCCCGTCCCGGTCAATCCCGATGGTCTGGAGGTTTTCGCAGAGGTGAAACTCCCCGAGGAGGCACATCCGGCAGGAGGAGCAGAAAATGTGGGTTTCCACCGCCACCCGGTCCCCTTCCTTCACATTTTTCACCCCCCGTCCCACGGATTCCACCACCCCGGCGGTTTCGTGTCCGATGATGAGGGGAGGATGGATGTGTTCCCGGGACCAGGGGTCAAAGCGATAAATATGGACGTCCGTTCCGCAGATGGACGAGCGCTGGACCCGGATCCGGATTTCACCGTCTCCGGGTTCGGGGACGGGAACTTCCCGAATGTCCACACCCGGCTCGGGCCGGGTTTTCATTACGGCCAGCATGGTTGCCATGGTTTTTAACTCCTCGTAAAGGTTATCTCATCAAAAGGAGTGATGAAAGTGGAAGGGCGATAATTCGCGGGTCGGTCAACGGAGCCGGATCGGTAAGGGTGATCAGGATACCGAAAGGGGCGTTGTGGACGGTTTTTTTCCAGAAATGCCCGTAACGCCCTTGTGTGGCGATGCTCGTCAACAAGCCTGCGATAATTGACTTCCACCGGAATCCGATGTTCTCCGATCGTGATCACGAAGTCCACTTCGGGCTCAACCTGCTGGTCTCGTTCCGGGAACCATGAAAGATCCAGGCCTGGAAAGGTGCTCAAGAAATACCCCGTAATGCTTTCCGCAATGTGACCTGCAAGATCGGCAAGATGAGGAGATTGCTGGATCCCTTCTGGTGTAAGGGGGATCTTTTCCCGCAACCAGCTTGCCCGGAGAGTGTGATCCGAGAGACAGATTTTGGGAGCTCCCTTCCGGCGTTTGAAGCGAAGTTCCATAGGCTGGATGAGGCGAATCAAAAGAGTGTCGTTCAGGAACTGCAGATAGG
>WFYF01000101.1 GCA_015490255.1 Caldifarciminota bacterium | reverse complement strand
AGATGTGTATAAGAGACAGGGGTGGGGAAAACACCCTCTATCGGGCGGTGGTTTTCCTGGTGGCGGCCTCTCCCTGCGCTCTGGTGATCTCCATCCCCATTTCGGTGGCGTCGGCCATCGGACGGGCGGGACGCCAGGGAATCCTGATCAAGGGCGGGGTGTATCTGGAGGAGATGGCCCGTGCCCGGGCGGTGGCCTTTGACAAAACCGGAACCCTCACGCGGGGTGAGGTGGGACTCCGGAGCGTACACGCCTTTCACGGAAGCGAAGATGAGGTGCTGCGGCTGTCTGCCAGCGTGGAACAGTTTTCCGAGCATCCCCTGGCCCGGGCGGTGGTGGCGGAAGCCCGCAAACGGGAGCTCCCGATAGAAGATGTGAAGGACTTCCGCGCCATTTTCGGCAAGGGCGTGGAAGGGCAGGTGAGGGGACAGTGGGTCCAGATCCTGTCGGTGGGAGAGGCGCGGCGTCGGGGAATTGCCCTTTCTCCGGAAATGGAAGAGCAGATCGGACGATGGATGGACGATGGGTGCTCGGTGTCCCTCGTGGTGGTGGACGGAGACATCCGGGGGGCGCTGGTGTTTGAAGATCTCCTGCGGGAAGACGCCCGGGAAACGGTGGCCCGGCTCAGGGCCCTGGGACTCCGGGTGGTGATGCTCACGGGGGATCATGAGCGGGTGGCCCGGGCGGTGGCCCGGAAGCTGGGGATTGACGAGGTGCGCGCAGAGCTGAAGCCGGAAGACAAGCTGAAAGCCGTGGATGAACTTGTGAAAACGTATGGCCACGCCATCATGGTTGGGGACGGGATCAACGACGCTCCCGCCCTCGCCCGGGCCTGCGCCGGCATCGCCATGGGCGAGCGGGGCATTGCCGCCGTGCTGGAAACCGCGGACGTGGTGCTGGTGGGCGGTCGGGTCAGCAAAGTGGTGGATGCTGTGATTCGGGCCCGAAAAGCCCACAGGATTGCCCGTCAGAATCTGGCGTTTTCCATCCTGGTGCTGGTGCTGCTCATCCCTTCGGCCCTGATAGGGGTGCTGACGGCCATCCAGGCGGTGGTCGCCCATGAGGTTTCCGAATTGATGGCCACCTTCAACGGACTGCGGGCCTGAACGTTCGGACACGGAGTGGGGGACAGGCTGTGCCCCCCATCTCTCCGGGGCATGCTTCAGCCCCTGGAGGTTTCAGCACGGGTCGGGATCTGTATGTGCCCGGCGGTTTGATGCTTCACCCCGGGCCACGTATAATTGACACGTTCCGGCTGCCTGCGGAAGCGGGTGGTTATTGCGGGGCAAATGGGAAAAGGAGGATTGTTGTGCGATTTTCGCGGTTTCTGGCACCGACGCTGAAGGAAGATCCGAAGGAAGCGGAGGTGCTTTCTCACCGGCTCCTGGTGCGTGCGGGGTTCTTCCGTCAGCACATGAGTGGCGTGTTCGTGTTTCTCCCCCTCGGCTGGCGGGTGCTCCAGAAAGTTGCCCGGATCATCCGGGAAGAGATGGACCGCATCGGAGCGCAGGAGGTCCTGATGCCTTCCCTCACCGCCGGTGAGGTGTGGAAGGCCACCGGACGATGGGAGGCCTTCGGAGCGGATATGTTTCGTCTGAAAGACCGCAAGGGACGGGACCTGGCCCTGGCCCCCACCCATGAGGAACTCATGACGCTCCTGGCCCGGAACCACTTCCGCTCCTATCGGGATCTCCCCCAGATCCTGTATCAGATCCAGACCAAGTTCCGAGACGAACCCCGGCCCCGGGGTGGCGTCCTCCGATCCCGGGAATTCGCCATGAAAGATTCCTACAGTTTTGATGCCACCTGGGAGGGACTGGACGAGAGCTATGCCCTGCATGACCGGGCTTACCGCAGGATCTTTGACCGGGCAGGCCTGAAATACGTCGTGGTCTCCGCCTCTTCCGGACTCATGGGCGGCAGCCAGTCGGAAGAGTTCATGGTGCCGAGCGAGGCGGGAGAAGACCGCCTGGTCCTGTGCGATGCCTGTGGCTATGCGGCAAACGTTGAAGTGGCAGAGGGGAAGCGGGAGGACCATTCCGTCCCTTCGCCTTTCCAGAAAATGGAAAAGGTCTCCACGCCGGACGTGCGAAGCGTGGAGGAGGTGGCGGGTTTCCTTAACGTTACGCCGGAACTCATCATCAAGGGGCTGGTGGTGCGCACCCCCACCCGGATGGTGATGGCGCTGGTACGGGGGGATCGGGATCTCGCAGAGAGCAAGCTCCAGCGGGCACTGGGAGAAGAGGTCCGGATGGCGACGCCGGAAGAGGTCCTGGACGCTTTCGGCGCGCCCATCGGCTTTGTCGGACCCGTGGATGCCCCGCCGGAGGTGGAGATCATCGCGGACCTTTCTGTCCGGCAGGTGGAACGGGGTGTGGTGGGAGGCAACGAGGAGGACACCCACATCGTGGGGGTCACCCCCGGGGTGGACTTCCCCGTTTCCCGGTATCTGGACCTGGCCCTGGTGAAAGAGGGAGACCGCTGCGTGCGGTGTGGAGAACCCCTTCGCTTCCGGAGCGCCATTGAGGTGGGTCACATCTTCAAACTGGGAACGAAATATTCCGAAGCGCTGGGCGCTTTCTTCACGGATGCCGAAGGCAAAGAACACCCCATCATCATGGGGAGTTACGGCATCGGCCTGGCCCGGGTGATGGCGGCGGCGGTGGAACTGTATGCCGATGAAAAGGGGATCCGCTGGCCCCTCTCCATCGCGCCCTTTGAGGCAGTTCTGCTGGATCTGGACCCCGGGAAATACGGTGAAATCACCCGAAAACTTTACACCTCCCTCCAGGAAAAGGGGGTGGAGGCAATCTGGGACGATCGGAACATCTCGGCCGGGGTGAAGTTCAAGGACGCGGATCTCATCGGTTACCCCTTCCGCCTGGTGGTGGGAGAACGGGGGATGCGGGAAGGGAAGGTGGAGATCCAGCATCGGTTTGACGGAACCTCCCGGAAGGTTCCGGTGGAAGAGGCGGCAATCAGCCTTGCGGAATGGGTGGACCATGAAAGAAGACATTTTGCGCCGGGTTGAGGCCATTGTGGAGCCCATCCTGGAGGCTCACCGGTACGTGCTGGTGGACGTGGAGCTCCGGGGCCGCCCGGGGCGGTTCCTGCTTCAGATTTTTGTGGATCGGGAAGCCGGTGGGATCACCATCCGGGAGCTCAAGGCCCTTTCAGAGGAGATCTCCGCCCATCTGGATGTGGAAGATCCCGTGCCGGGTCGCTATACCCTGGAGGTTTCCTCGCCCGGCCTGGATCGGGTGCTGAAAAAAGACCGGGAGCTGCGCTGGGCACTGGGAAAGCGGGTGCGCATCACCCTCACCTCCGGTGAGGTGGTGGAAGGCACCCTGGTCCACGTGGGTGCCACCACCCTCTCTCTCTCCGGGGAAGGGACCACCCGGGAGATCTCCCGGGAAGAGGTGGCCCGGGCCCGGCTCGCGGAGGTGCCCAGAATCCGAAAATAACGTGGGAGGTGGGAGCATGGCCAACGCCTTTATTCTGGATTTCATTGAATCCATCACCCGGGAGCGCCGCGGGATCACCCGGGAGTTTGTGGTGGAAACCCTGGAGTGCCTGCTCACGGACATCCTTGCCAAGACGTGGCACGCCCCGGATACGGAGGAGACCCGCAGGTGGAAGGAGAACAAGTGCAAGACAGAACATCCTTTTGTCCGGGTACGTCTCAATCCTCAGAACGGAGACCTGAACATCCAGGTGAAGAAAACCGTTGTGGAAAGGGTAACCAATCCCCATTTTGAGGTTTCGGTGCTGGAGGCCCGGAGGCTTCTGGGCCATGAGCCGGTGATCGGGGAATCTTTCTGGGAGGAGGTGCCCCTGGAGCAGATCCCCCGCTCCGCCATCAAGCGCCTGCAGCACCGGTTCAAAGACACCATCGTGGACGAAGAACGTCGCCAGATCGTTAAGGAATTCAAACTCCAGGTGAAAAGCATTCGCAGGGGGAAAGTCCAGAAGGTGGACAAGCACGGACTCTTTGTGAGCATTGATAAAGTGGAAGGGTTCCTGCCCAACCGGGAGATGATCCCCGGGGAGCGGTATCGTCCCGGAGACACCCTCCGGGTGATGGTCCTCCGGGTGGAAGAAGAGCGACGGAACCAGCCCCAGATTGTCCTCTCCCGCACCCATCCGGATTTCCTCCGGGGCCTTCTGGAAATGGATATTCCGGAAGTTGCCGAGGGAAAGGTGGAGATCAAAGCGGTGGCTCGTCGTCCGGGACAGCGGGCCAAGGTGGCCGTGTGGAGCTCTGATGTCCGCCTGG
>WFYF01000100.1 GCA_015490255.1 Caldifarciminota bacterium | reverse complement strand
GCGGTGAATACGTTCCCGGGCCTTGCACACACCGCCCGTCACGCCATGGGAGCCGGCTTCACCCGAAGACGGCCCGCCCAACCCGAAAGGGAGGGAGGTCGTTGAGGGTGGGGTCGGTGACTGGGGCGAAGTCGTAACAAGGTAGCCGTACGGGAACGTGCGGCTGGATCACCTCCTTTACAGAGAACTCCCCTCCTTCCTCTCACGCAACTCTCACTTGCTTTTTTAAGCATTGCATAAAGGGGCTTCCTCTCAACGCGCTCTCCCATACACAGGTAAGGTTTACAAACCGTGTGAGGTGGGACATGAAAGTCCGTGCATCGGTCAAAAAGATCTGTGAGCACTGCCGCATCATCCGGCGGAAGGGCCGGGTGTATGTGATCTGCAAGCGGAACCCGAAACACAAACAGAGACAGGGGTGAGAGGATGGCCCGGATCGCAGGTGTGGATCTCCCACGAAACAAACGGATTGATGTGGCCCTCACCTATATCTATGGCATTGGATGGAGCACCTCCCGGAAGATCCTGGAGAAAACCGGTGTGGATCCTTCCAAGCGGGTGAAAGATCTCACGCCGGAGGAGGTGACCCTGCTGCGTCAGGAAGTGGAGAACAACTATAAGGTGGAGGGCGCCCTCCGGGCTGAGGTCCAGCGGAACATCCAGCGACTCATTGAGATCGGCTGTTATCGCGGCATCCGGCACAAACTCGGCCTTCCCGTTCGGGGACAGCGGACCCGACACAACGCCCGGACCCGGAAGGGGCCCCGGGGGAACATGTTCCGTCGTAGCCGGAAAGGATAAGGAGTCTGAGGTATGGCAAGACGTCGTCGCGGACCCAGTCAGGCGGCCCTCAAGAGAAAGCGGGCCAAGCACATTGAGCCCGTGGGAATTGCGCACATCCAGTCCACCTTCAACAACACCATCATCACCATCACGGATACGAAAGGGAACACCATCTCCTGGGCAAGCGGAGGCACAGCCGGGTTCAAGGGGACCCGGAAGGGCACCCCCTTCGCCGCGTCTCAGGCGGCCCGTCGCGCCGCGGAAGAAGCCTATGCCCTGGGGGTGCGGCAGGTGGAGGTTCGGGTGAAAGGTCCCGGACCCGGCCGGGAGGCGGCCATCCGTGCCCTGGCCAGCGCAGGACTTCAGATCACAGCTATTGTGGATGTGACACCCATTCCTCATAACGGTCCTCGTCCGCCCAAACGCAGGAGGGTGTGATGGCGCGTTACACCGGACCCAAATGCAGGCTCTGCCGCCGGGAAGGAGAGAAACTTTTTCTCAAGGGGGCCAAGTGCTTTTCTCCCAAATGTCCGCTGGAGCGCCGGAAATATCCTCCGGGTCAGCACGGTCCCACCCGCCGTCGTCGCCGGCTGTCCATCTATGGCATGCAGCTCCGGGAAAAGCAGAAGGTCAAACGGATTTACGGGGTGCTGGAAGGGCAGTTCCGGCGCTATTTTGACATGGCCCGCCGGATGGGCGGAAACACGGGAGAAAACCTCCTTTCCCTCCTGGAGCGCCGGCTGGACAACGTGGTGTTTCGGCTGGGCTTTGCCTCTTCCCGAGCCCAGGCCCGGCAGTTTGTGCGCCACGGGCACGTGCTGGTGAACGGCCGGAAGGTGGACATCCCCTCCTATCTGGTCCGGGTGGGGGATGTGGTGGAGCTTTCTCCGAAGATGCGGAACAATCCTTTTGTTCAGGAGGCCTTTGAGGCGGTTCGTCCGGATGATCTCGTGCAGTGGCTTTCTCTGGACAAGGACAACTACCGCGGGCGGGTGGAGCGGCTTCCGGTGCGTGCGGACATCACCCATCCCATCAACGAACGGCTCATCATTGAGCTTTACTCCAAGTAAGGGGGACCGACATGAAACTGGTTTTCCCGGACGAGACGCTGGTTGTGGAGAAGAAGGAGGGCTATGGCCGTTTTGTGATTCGGCCTCTTTCCCGGGGGTATGGTCACACCCTGGGGAACGCCCTCCGGCGGGTGATCCTCTCTTCCATCCCCGGGCTTTCGGTGGTGGCGGTTCGCATTGAAGGGACCGATGGGCCTGTCCTTCACGAGTTTTCCACCATCTCCGGGATGCTGGAGGATGTCCCCACCCTGATCCTGAACCTCAAGCGCCTGCGGTTTCGCAAGGTGGGGGGATTTGAGCGGAAGGCCGAGGTTTTCCTGCACAAGCGGGGTGCGGGCAAGATCACGGCTGCGGACCTTGAACTCCCCGGTGAACTGGAGGTGGTGGACCCGGACCATCCCATCGCCACCCTCACAGAGGATTCGGCGGTGCTGCGGCTGGAGATGTGGGTGTTTGAGGGCATCGGCTATGTTCCCGCCGAGGAGCTGGATCAGGAATTTCCGGAAGTGGAAAGTCTCCCGCAGATGTATATCCTGACGGATGCCCTTTTCTCTCCCATCCGGAAGGTAAACTTTACGGTGGAGGGCACCCGGGTGGGCGCACGGACGGACTATGACCAGCTGGTGCTGGAGATCTGGACAGATGGTACTGTGGATCCGGAAGACGCTTTCCTCCAGGCTGCCCGGACCCTCACGGAAGCCTTTGAGCGCATCCAGTTCGTTTCCCGTACCCAGGCGGAATCCAGCGAGGAACCCATCGGAAGCCTGGGCCTTTCGGCCCGGGTGGAACGGGCGCTGGAAGATGCCGGAATCACCACGGTGGGGCAGCTGGTGAATATGACCCCCAGTGAGGTGCTGGCCCTGCCCAAGATCGGGGAAAAGGCTTTGAGCGAGATCCGGGAAGCCCTGGAACGCAGGGGACTCACGTTGAAGGAGGAGGTCCATGAGACATCTTAAGCGGGGACGCAAGCTCGGCCGGGATCATGAGCATCGCAAAGCCCTGCTGCGCAATCAGGTTCGGTCCCTTTTCCTTTACGGCCGGATCACCACCACCCTGCCCAAGGCGAAGGAAACCCGCCGCTATGCCGAGAAAATGATCCATCTCGCGAAGAAAGGAGACCTTGCCGCTCGCCGTCAGGCCCGGCGCTTCCTGGTGGATCGGGTGCTGACCAACTATGTGTTTGCGGTGTTCCCCGGGCTCTTCCCGGACCGGGAAAGCGGGTTCGTTCGCCTTTTCCGGCTGGAGCCACGCAAGGGCGACGGGGCACAGATGGCCCTGCTGGAGCTTGTGAACTTTTCGGAAGACGAAGCCCGGAAAGTGCGCAAGCGCCTGGGTCTGCTTCACTGATCCTGCCGGAACGATCGCGTGTGAGGGGGGCAACTACCCCCCTCTTTTTCTTCATCAGGAGAGCAGGATACCGTAGCGGGGATGGTGGGCCAGATGGGGGCGGAGGGCGTCGGGGGTGTGACACCACACGTGGCGAAAAATTCGCCGGGCCTTCCAGAGCAAACGCGGTTTCCATAAAGGATCTCGCGCCATCACCTCAGTGTCTTCAAGGGTCTGTGGATAGCCGAAGATGCAGAGCGCTCCGTCTCCGAGTCTCTGATAGAGAAAGCCCCCGGTGCGGGAGACCTCTTTCTCCACGATGGCGAAAAAGCGCTCCGTGATCTCGGAAACTTCTTCAGGGGAACGGGACTGGACCAGACGGGTGTATCCGCAAAGGTCCACATAAAGCACGGTGACGGGCAGGAGGCTTTCACGGATCTTTTCCACCCGCTGCCCGCAGGCGGGGCAGAAACGCGCACCTTCAGGCAGTGCCGCCTGACAGAAGGGACAGTTCATGGTCCGTTGCTGAAATCATACGCCGCAGGGACAATTCTGTCAACCGGGGAGTCGGATCAGAGGCTCCCTTCCGGATAGCGATCCGTGAAGCACCCGAAGCAGAAGGCGTCCTTGCCGGCGGCCCGGACGAGGTCTTCCACGGTGAGGTAAATCACCGAATCTGCGCCGATTTCCCGGGCCACCCCCTCCGGATCGTGCTGGTGAGCAACGAGTTCTCCATACGTGGGAATATCAATGCCATAGTGACAGGGGGCCACGATGGGGGGAGAGGCCACCCGGAAGTGGACTTCCCGGGCGCCGTAAGCCCGAAGCAGTTCCACGATGCGCCGGGAGGTGGTGCCCCGCACGATGGAGTCGTCCACCACCGCCACGGATTTTCCCTCCAGAACCTCCCGGATGGGGATGAGTTTGCGCCGGACGGACCGGGTGCG
>WFYF01000099.1 GCA_015490255.1 Caldifarciminota bacterium | reverse complement strand
CCCTCCACCCGGGCGCCGTCCTGTTCGTCGGCCCGGACCACGCCGGAGAAGCTCACGGTGGTCCCCTCCTCCGGATCCGGCGGGCCCAGATCGGCCAGAGCCTGGTCCAGCGACAGGGACTCCGGTGTGATCCGGACGATCACGGCGGACGCGGGAGCACGCATCATCCACCTCCCACCGGGGGGAACACCGCCACCTCATCCTCCGGATGGATGGGGTGGTCCAGATCCGAAGCCAGTTCCTGATTGACGGCCACCAGCATGGCCTGGCCTTTGAACACCGGATACCGTTTCACGAGCGCTTCAAGGAGATCCCGGACGGTTCGGGCCTCCACCGTTACCCGTGAGGCCCCCACCGCCTCCCGGAAAGCCCCGAAAAGCATCACGGTCACCGGCACGCTATCCTCCAATCTGCCGCATGGTCAGAAGGGGCTGATTCTCATCGGAGAGGATTTCTTCTTTCATCGCCGCGAACCCCGGAGGGCGTCTGCGGATCACCCGACCCATCCACCGGAGAAGGCCCTCCCGATCCAGCCGGGGGCGGATCAGAGGTTTGAGGTCATACCCTTCCCGGTCGAACAGGCAAAGCATCAGTCGGCCGGTGGCGGTGAGCCGCAGGCGGGTGCACCCTGCGCAGAAGGGCCGGCTCACGGTGGAGATGAACCCCACGCGGATCCGGGGGTCGTCCCGGCCCCGGAACATCCGGGCCACCCCGTCCCACCCCTCTTCCACAAGGGGATACCGGGTTTCAATGATGGCCCGGGCTTCGTCTTCTGGCAGAAACAGGCGTTCAAAAGCACGGGCAGTGGTCACGGGCATGAACTCAATCAGCCGGAGGGGAACCCCGAGATCCCGGGCACAGGCCACAAGGGGCAAGAGATCCTCCTCTCCTCCCCGCAGCAGCACGGTGTTGAGTTTGAGCCGCAGGCCGATTTCCCGGGCCCGGGCGATGCCCACCAGAATCCTTTCCAGCCCCTCCCGGCGGGTGAGGGCATGGAACCGCTCCGGCCGGAGGGTGTCCAGGCTGACGTTGACCGAAATATTCAGCGCTTTGAGAGCCGGTGCGTGTTCCTGCAGGGTGAGGCCGTTGGTGGTGATGCCGATGGGCAGTCGCGGGAACCGCTCCCGCACCCGGTGGAGAAAGTCCAGCACCCCCCGGCGCAGAAGGGGCTCGCCGCCCGTGAACCGGACCTTTTCCACCCCCAGATCTTCCACAAAAACCTCCAGCAGAGAGAGGATTTCCTCATAGGTCAGAAGATCCCGGCGGGGGGCCATCTGGAGGCGTTCCGGCATGCAATAGCTGCAGGCGAGCTGGCACCGGTCCGTGAGGGAAATCCGCAGATACCGAAAAGGCCGTCCGAAAGCGTCTTTCAGTGGAATCTTTCTGCCCCTCATCCTTTCCTCCGAACCGGCCGAACAAGCCGGTCAAGGTCCTCCGGACGGTTCACATTATAGAGCCTGTCGCGGGGAACGTTTCCCACCCGTGCCACGGCGTCCGGGGGAAGGGAGGAAAGCCATGCCCGAAAGGAGGTGATGCCCCGGTCCAGGGTATGGAGGAACGCACGGACTCCCGGAGGGGCAAGGCCCAGCGGAAGGGGGTGGAGAGGATCCACCACCCAGACCCACGGTCCGCCGGAGGAGGCCCGTTGTCCCAGGAGGCGCAGGAAGGACACCGGCAGGAGGGGCATGTCCACAGGGAAGACCACCACCGGGCCGGTGTGGCCGGTTTTGTTCAGGGCGCTGGCCAGGGCCACGGCAGGGCCTGCGTAGGGTTCGGCGTCCTCCATGGAGATGACTCCTGGAGGCACAGGCAGCGAACATCCCGGTTCCACCAGCACCCATCCCCCGCCCAGGACGCGGAGTTTGGTCACGGCGTGTTCCCACAGGGACCCGCCCCGGAACCGGGCCTTTCGTTTGTCCCTTCCAAACCGGCGGGACCGGCCTCCCGCAAGGAGGACATACAGCACCTCATGGCCGGTTTCCGGCATCATGTTCCCGTCCTTTCCTCTTCCCACATGGCCAGAAGGCCCATGAGTCCCATGAGGGTATACAGCAGGGGAGCCAGGGGCGGTGCCCCGCGCATGAACCGTTCCGGAACCAGGGCGATGGTTCCTTCCAGGTTCACCCAGATGTGAACGGCGCTGCCTGCCACGCCGGTGAGGACAAGGAGGAGCATGGCCACGCGGTAGGTCAGGGCGTCTCCCCGACCGGGACGGTCCAGCCAGCCCATCATGGCCGCGACCATCATGGCAAACACCCCCACCGCAAGGGCCGCCCAGGTGAGGGGATGTTCCAGACCCCTGCGGGCGTGGTCCAGGGTGCTGCTCACCACGGCGATCAGAATCCCCAGGCTCACAATGAAGAAATACGCCCGGGTTTTGCTGTACGGCAGGCACCACCTCCGGCCCCATAACCGGAGGCAGCCGCTTCCCGGGGGATCCTCCCGGGCCAGGGCGCTCCATCCCAGCCAGGAAAGCATCACGAAGGCCAGCGGTCCCATCAGAGGAGGGGCCCACAGGAACACGTCCGGTCGGGCCACCCAGCTTCCGCTCACCACGCCGGCGCGCACCGCGTGGAAATAGGCTCCCGCAAGGCCGAGCCCGGCCCCCGCCGCCAGGGCGACGGAGGCCGTCCATGCCGCAAGCCGCTCGCGCTTCAGCGAAAGCCATCCCGCAAGAAGAAGCACGCCGCCGATCACAAGCCCGCCCACCACCGGAACCCATTCCCATGGGGTGAGGTGTCCGTCCTCAAGGTGCGCAAGCCCGATTTCCACCCCCAGCCCCATCTCGGCCAGAGCAACCAGGCCCATCATCCACTGGTCCCGGGAAAACTTCTGGAGAACGGTCATGTTCAGGGTCGCCCCCTGCGGCGTTTTTCGTGAGCCAGCACTTCCAGCTCGGCCTGCTCTCTCATCATCTCATACACCCCGTGCCACTGGACGTAGTCCGGTCCCTGCATCCACACCCCGAACTTGGCGGTTCGGCCCCAGTGGTGCCACAGGTCAAAATAGACGAAGTCAATGGGCTCGTCAAAGGGCTGTGGTGTGAGCAGGCCTTCTTTCTTGAGGGCCATCATGAGGTTCCGGGCTTCCTCCACCCGCCGGTTGACGGCCTCCACGGCCCTGTCGGCGGCGTCGTAGAATTCTTCAACGAAGTTCTGGTTGTGGCACGCCCGGCAGACGTTCTGCATCCGCACCCGGTTGTCCTGCCAGCCGGGTCGGCGCTCGCTGATGGGGGCAAACAGGAACCAGGTCAGCCGGTCTCCCACATCATGGG
>WFYF01000098.1 GCA_015490255.1 Caldifarciminota bacterium | reverse complement strand
GTGGTGGATCTGGAAACCGGGCAGGTGGTGGGTGGAGAGAGTCTGCTGCGGCTGGAAGACCCCCACATGGGGCCCATCTCCCCGCTGGAGCTTGTGGAGGTCGCGCGGGAGCGGGGCCGGGTATCGGCCATCACCCTGTGGGTTGTGCGGGAAACGGCGCGCTGGATCCGGAGGTGGCATGAGGAGGGGTATGTGCTTCCGGGTCCCCTGGCGGTGAACATCACGGCCGAAGATCTGGCAGCGCAGGACTTTGCGGAACGTCTGCGGGCGATTCTGGAGGAGGAAGGGATTTCCACAGCCTGGCTGGCGCTGGAAATCACAGAAGGGAGCGTGATGGCGGATCCCGATCAGGCTGCCGCGGTGCTCCGGACGCTCAAGGCGATGGGCATCGCGCTTTATCTGGATGATTTTGGTACGGGCTATTCTTCTCTGGCGTATCTGAAAGCCCTTCCTCTGGATCGGGTGAAGATTGACCGCCAGTTCATCCGGGATATGCACGAAGATCCCAACGATCACGCCATTGTCTCGGCCACGGTTGCCATGACCCTGAGTCTGGGCCTCCAGGCGGTGGGGGAAGGTGTGGAGAACAAGCGACAGGCACAGGTGTTGCGGACGCTGGGCTGCGATTTTGCCCAGGGGTTTTATTTCGGAAAACCGGTGCCGCCGGAGATCTTTGCCCGCCGGTGGTTGATCCGGCCATCAGACTGACCTCTTCTGCGCCGGTCCTGCTCCGGGATAGAACCCGGGGGTGAGACTGCGTTTTCCCAGACCATACAGGGACACCGGGGTTGACGCTTCCTCCTGCCGGGTCTACCCTTCTGGGCATGTTCCCTGTGATTGCCGGCGTGCTGGCCATCTCCACGGCAGCCATTGCCATCCGGCTGGTGGCTCCCGAAATGCCCGCGCTGGCCATCGCCACCTGGCGAATGGTTTTCGGAGCGTTGCTTTTTCTGTGGGTGTGGCCCCGGGCTGCCTGGGTCCGGCGGTATCCCCGGGAGGTTCTTCTGGCCGGGGTTTTTCTGGGGCTGCACTTCACCTTCTGGATCACGTCGCTGTTTTTCACCACTGTGGCGAGTTCCGTGGTGCTGGTGACCACCACGCCCCTGTTCACCGCCCTGGTGGAATGGATCCGGGGCGAGCTCCAGCGCCCTCTACGAACCCTGCTCGTGATCGGTATGGTCCTTGCGGGGATGGGGTTCCTCGGTGGGGGAGACTGGGCCCTGGGCGGACGGGCCCTGCTTGGGGATGTTCTCGCCCTGCTCGGGGCGGTGTGTGCAGCGGGATATCTGATCACGGGACGCCGGGTCCGGAGGGAAGTTCCGGCCACGCTGTATGTGGGGCCGGTGTATGGCGTGGCGGCCCTGCTCCTTCTGCTGATGTCGGTGTTTTCAGGAACCTCCCTGGCCATTCCCTCCCCCCGGGCGGCGGCCGGGGTGCTCTGGCTGGCCCTGGTGCCCCAGGGGCTGGGTCACACCCTGATCAACTGGGGACTGGGCCGCACCACCGCCACGGGCGTGAGCCTCCTGATTCTGGGCGAACCGGTTCTCTCCACCCTCTGGGCGTGGTGGCTCCTGAAGGAAGTCCCCCCGGGCGTGTCGCTTTTCGGCATGGCCCTGATCCTGCTGGGCCTGGCCATTCACGTGGCGGGGGAACGGGGTGTGGCCAGGTCAAATTGATTCACCCTGAAAGGCTCTGTACAATAACCAAGGCTTGAGGTAGGAACAGGAGGGGCATCATGCTGTGGGTGCTGGTGGGTGCGCTGTTTCTGGTGGATGCGCCGACCGACGGTCAGGATGCCCTTCCCGGGGATGGCCTGTGCGCCACCTCCGGAGGGGTGTGTACCTTCCGGGCGGCGGTGGAGGAGGCTGCAGCCCTTCCCGGGACGGATACACTCAGATTCGCTCCCGGTGTGACCCGCACCACACTGGATCCCGGGCTCTCCACCATCTCCTATGCACCGGGCTCGTCCGATACTCTCGTCATCCTGGGACGGCCGGACAGCCTGTCCTGCGGTGGCCTGGCCGGGAGCACCTGTCTGCATTTAGGAGGCCCTGCCATCCTGCGCAATTTCGTGGTGGATCAGGGAGACTTCCCGGTGTTCGTGCAATCTGCACCGGTGTGGCTGGACTTCGTGTTCCTTGATGGTTCGCATACGGCTCTCCAGGCGGAGAACGCCCGTGTGGTGATCACGGCATCCCGCATCGTCGGAGCCGTTACCGCCGTGCGGGCAGATTCATCCCGCATGCTGTTTGAGGGAGACACGCTGGAAAGCACCACCGGAACGGCGCTGTTCTGGCGAAACCTTTCCGCGACCCCCCTTGCCCTGGACACGGTGAGGAACACACGGATCACTTCCGCACAGGCCACCTGTGTCCACGTTGAAGGGAATCTCCGCGGTGGAATTCTGGAACGTTCGGTCCTGGCGTGTCAGGGATATGGGTTCTATATCGTCCCGGGAGGAGGATTCACGCCGGAAAGCCTGCAGATTGTGCGGGATACGCTCACACTTTCAGGCACCAGCGCCGGGATCTATGCCCGGGGATGCCGGGCATGCCAGTGGGTTCGCAACGTGTTCAAAACCACCGGAGGAACCCCGCCTTTCATGATCCTTGAAGATCTGTCCCGTGCCCTGATCCGGGGCAACGAGATTGTGGACGCCGGGGGGAACAACCTGCTGGAACTCCAGAACGTGGATTCCTCCCGCGTGGACTCCAACCGGATCGTTTTCTCAACCCGGGCTTCCGGCACGGGAGGGATCGCCTTCTCCCGGGGGAGCATGTGGGATACCCTTCAGGACAACACATATGCCCGGTTTGCCTGGGCTGCCATTGCGGTGTTTGATTCTTCGGGCCGGATCCTGATTCAAGGAGATTCACTGGAAGAAACAGGAGGGATTGTTCTTCGTCCCCACTGGTCCGGGCGGTACTGGACACCTTTCTATGTGGACCCCGGGAATCTTCCCCCCGTTATTGGAGACAGCGTGTTCCTCCGGCGCGTCCGGGTGAGGGGATCGGATGTTCCCCTTCAGGTGGTGGCTTTCAACACGGTTCGGGTGGAATCCAGCCGGATGGAAGTCACAGCCCCCTGGTCGGTGGTGGCTTTTGTGGCGGGAGGGCAGGCGGATTTTGTGGCGGACACCTTCCGGGGTCCGGGGACCGGGTACGGCATCAGCCTGGAGTGGTTTTATGGGGACAGCGACGATGCGTCCACGGTGGGGGATGATCAAATGGGTCAAATATCCGTTACACAAACCCGGTTTGAAAACCTATACGCCGCCCTGCGACTTGTGGATGTGGACACGTCCCAGATCAGGGTGGACACCCTGCTTTCTGGCAAAGGGAATACCACGTCTTCCGTAAGCTATTAGAGCGAACGGCTGTTCCTCACGCTGGTGCAGGTTTTCAACGACGCCTGTGGGCTTCTTCCGGGAGTGGATTCAGTGCGGATGGAAAGTCCGGGATTCTATGGTCCTCAGAAATTGGAGAAGCGCCTGGACAGCGAAGGCCTTTTTTCCCATCATTATGAAGCTACGTCTTCCACCCACTAC
>WFYF01000097.1 GCA_015490255.1 Caldifarciminota bacterium | reverse complement strand
CTCCGGGGCATAGAGCTCGGTGAGTTGCGCCGAAGAGGTCTTCACCCCGTGCGCTCCAAAGTCAATTTTCAGAATGTAAGCGGGTTTCCTTGCCCGCGGGTGCGGCCGGGCCTCCAGAATCCGTCCCACCCGCATCTCCAGTCCGCCGATCATCGGTGGTTATTGTATGGCATCGGTTTCAAACCGTCATCCTGCCGGTCAGTGAGGTTCGGACTTCTTCTCTCACTCCCAGCCCCTCCCTTCAATACATTCCACGCGGTTTTCAGGAGCAAACCACGCGGGGCCCCAAAAAACGCAGTGTTCAAGCGGGAGTCTTCTATCTGCGGAAAGTTTCAGGATGAGACGTTTTTGCGGCCCCGTGCGGGATGGAGGAGTTCCCGAAGGGACTGGAATTCCCGAAGAAGAAGGCGGTGTCCGGCCCTCCGGGCATAGCGCTCTGCCTCACGCAGGAGTGTCCGCGCCCGGCGGGTTTCCCCCCGTGCGGCAAGCAGCCGGGCAAGGAGGATCTTCGCCCGGGCGGCCTCTGCCCGCAATCCCAGTTCGGAGGCGAGCTGAAGGGCACGTTCTCCGTCTTCCAGCGATACGGTGAGGCGACCCCGGAGCAGCAGGGCTTCCACAACGTAGGTTCTCAGCCCGCTGGCCTCCGCCTCATGGACCACCTGATCAAGGAGCCTGCGAGCCTCTTCCGGTGCACCCTGCGAGGAAAGGATCGCCGCATGAAGGAGGCGGACGGCCGTCCCGGCTTTGGCATCGTTTGCAGCGAACGGCTCTTCCCGGGCCTTCGTGTACCACTTTTCTCCCATTCGGATCCATCCCTCATCCACCAGAATTCTGGCGATATGATGGGTGGCCCAGAAGATCCCTCCCGGAAACCCGACTTCCTCCATCATGCGAAGCGCCCGGCGCAGGATCTGCAGGGCTTTCCACGGGGAACCGGTGATATGTTCAATCCAACCCAGATCGATATATGCCCCGGCGAGACGGAGTGGGTTGTTCAAACGCTGAAAGATTGCTGCGGCCCGGTGGAGGCGATGGCGTGCCAGACCAAATCTTCCCGTGTCCATGAAGATCTTTCCTTCCCCCAGAAGATTGACCCCTTCTCCCAGAGGATACCCCTGCTGGCGGGACAGGTCCCGGGACATCCTGTAATACTGATGGGCCTGTTCATAACGATACAAGGCCCTGTAAATCAGCGCAATGTTGTGATAAATCACCGTCAGGGAAGCCCGATCCCCCCGTCGTTCGTCAATTTTCGCAGCGCGTTTCAGGGCTTCCAGTGCCTCTTCCAGCAGTCCTCGTGTCCACAACACCAGTCCCAGATTGTTCAGGGCATCTGCCTGTCCCTGAAGATGGTTGAGTTTTTCATAAATGGCAAGCGCCTCACGGCAGCAGCGTTCCGCCTGATCCACATCACCGTGTTCCAGGTAGATCTGCCCCATCCGGTGAAGGTTATGGGCTTCTTCATCTGTTTCACAAAACTTTTGAGCAAGCCTGACTGCCTGATAGATCTTCCTCACGGCCTCTTCAAACCGCGCGAGTTCCCGCAGGGTGTTCGCTTCTTCCCGAAGCGTTGCCACGATCCCCCGTACGTCTCGTGCCTGCTTATAATATCTCCGGGCCTGGGCGACGGAGTGGAGAGCCCCTTCCGGATCTCCCCGCATCACTCGTACCTCTGCCTGACGCAGGAGGACAAGTCCGAGCAACCCTGCATCGCCGATGGGAAAAGCCTCTTGAACAGCGCGCGCAACGTCCCGACTGCATGCCTTCCAGTCGCCCACAGCCACATACACCCGGGATCGCCCCACCAGGGACCGCACAAGCACTTCCCGGGGTGACATCCGGCTCATCCCTCCACCTTCCCCGCCTGCTCCAGACGCTCAAAACTTTCAATGGCCCGGGTGTAGAAAGCGATGGCCTCATGGTTGGCATAGGCTTCCCGGGCACGTTCTCCCGCTTCAAAGGAATAGCGAAGCGCCTTCTCATAGTCCTCTGCAAAAAACCAGTGGTGGGACAGCATGCCCAGAACTTCCAGGTCCTGCAGCCGATCCGACAAGGTGTTTTCCAGAAAAACGGCCACCTTCCGGTGCAGATCCCGCCGGCGGGCGAAGGACAGAGTGCCATAGGCCACATCCCGGATCAGAGCGTGTTTGAACCGGAGAGGTTCTCCCAGATGGAGGAACTCCAGATCCCGCAACCCGGGGAGGATGGCATCCAGATGCTCCGGATGAGGAACGATTCCGTCCAGAAGAAACCGCTCAAACTCGGTTCCCAGCACACTGGCATGCTGCAGGACTTCGCGATGGGCCAGGTCCAGCGCGTCCATCCGTCCGAGAATCACCCCTTCCACCGTATCAGGGAGCACCAGATACCGACCCCTTTGAAGTTTCCACCGTCCCCGCACCTTCCGGAGGATCCCCCGCTCCACAAGCACCCGGGTGAGTTCCTCCACATAAAAGGGGTTGCCCTGCGCCCGCGCCAGGATCAGCTCTTCCAGCGCCCGGGGAACCGGGGCCCCTTCCAGGAGATGGAAAAGGAGCTGGCGGGCCTCTTCCACGGAAAGTTCCCGGAGATGAAGGGAAGTGAAATGCTCCAGATCCATGAAGGGTTCCCGGGGAATGGACCGGTAGGAAAGAAGCAAGAAAACAGGCAGGTTTTCCAGGCTCCGGGCGATGTGGTTCACCCCGTCCATGGAGGCGCGGTCCGACCAGTGGAGATCCTCCAGCACGAGAAGCAGTGGCCTGTTCCGGGTCCGCTGCACCAGCATTTCCAGAAGAAGATCCAGCATCCTCTGTTTGCGAAGCTGGGCGTCAAGCGAACGGGTCACCGGGGTCTCGGGAAAATTCACCCCCACCAGGTCCCCGAGGAGAGGAAGCCATTCCAGCAGGGAAGGATGGAGATCACGCACCGCCTGCACCACCTTCTCTCCGCGGGCCTCTCCCCACAGTTCCGGAAGGTCCAGGAGATCTTCCAGCACCCCCGACCAGAGATGGAAGGGCAGAGCGGAACCGTAGGACTCGCATCCTGCGACCACCACTTCAAAGGTTTCCCCCATCACGGTCAGAGCCTCCCGGATCAGACGGGATTTCCCGATCCCCGCCTCGCCCACCACGGCAACCACCTGTCCCCTGCCGGCTTCGGCCTGCCGGGCCGCTTTCCGGAGCCGGTCCATCTCCCTCTCCCGCCCCACCAGCACGGCGGGACCGGTTCCCAGCGCAAGCCGCTCCCGGGAAGGGCGTTTCCGTCCCTCAAGACGATAGAGACGGACGGGCTGGCGTTTTCCTTTGAGGCGGACTTCCCCCCGGTCCCGGACGTCAAACCATACCGCCACCCTCCGGTGCACCGCGGCGGTGGTGAGAAACGCCCCGCCCCGTGCGGCGCCAGCCAGCCGGGCGGCCACGTTGGCCACATCCCCCATCACCGTGATCTCCCGGCGAAGATCCGAACCCACCGGCCCCACAAAGACCCTGCCCCGGTGGAGCCCTCCCGCCAGGGTCCAGCCGGGAAGATCCGCCATCTCCTGCAGGAACAGGCAGGTCCGCCGCGCTGCATCCTCCACGGCATGGGGATAGCCGAACACCGCAAGCAGGCGATGACCGGTCCGGTCCACGTCAAGCCGGGTGATGGTTCCCTCAAAGGCCTCCACCGCCCGCCGGGCATGGGCATAGAGTTCCTGATAG
>WFYF01000096.1 GCA_015490255.1 Caldifarciminota bacterium | reverse complement strand
GGGCTTTCAGGGGCTCTCCGTCCTGGAGGGAGGGGGCGGCCAGATAGTCATAAAACCCCACCGGCACGGCGCCCACAGCATAGAGGTCATTCAGACACATGGCCACGACGTCCCGGCCGGCCACGTTCCAGCGCCGGTGGGCGTGCAACAGGAGGATCTTGGTCCCCACCCCGTCAGCGGTGCCCACCAGAAGGGTGTGTTCGTCAAGAGGAATTCCGGCGGCGAAGGGGCCGATGTGCGCACCCGCCCGCTCCCGCAACCACGCCACCCACCCGCGGGCGGTTTCAAGATGCACCCCCGCATCCTCATATCGCATGGGTTTATTATACGAACCCCGGGACGAACCATCTGTGGAACCAGTCCTTTCATTGAAGCTCCGACGTCCGCCCCATATCCTCCCGTACACGATCTGGCGCAAGGAGACAGGGTGATGGGCCGAAACATGGGGGGCATCGCACTTCTGATTCCCGGACTCTGGTTTTTGAACTCCAGGTTCCTTGCCTTTGTGCTCACGGACGGGTGGTGGCTTGCCTGTCATGCGCGGGCCCTTTTTGAAACCGGCCATATGCCTCGTCAGGTTCTGGGCTCCTTCGCCCTGGAGGGCTATGCTTATCACCATCCTGCCTGGTTATATGGCATCTGGGCGTATATCTGGCTCACCCTGGGAGGACCCTGGCTCTGGATCTGGATGGACGGTATGGTGCTGGGAGTTCTGGCAGGACTGGCCATGTGGAAAATTCTCTCCCGCGACGGTCTTGATCTGTGGACGCGAAGCGTGCTGATTGGCTGGGCAGGCTCGCTTTTCTGGCCCAGTCAGACCCTCCGGGGGCTCATCTGGGGTGTGGTTCTTTTTCTGTGGCTCCTCCGATGGATCCAGGATGTTTTGAAAAACACTGACTTCCCGTCAGCCACCTTCTGGAGATTTCCCCTCATCGCCTTCCTGTGGGCGTCTCTTCACGGGGGATTTTTTCTGCCTCTGAGCATGATGCTTCTCGCTTTCCTCTTCCGGCCTTCCAGAAAACTTGCGCTCGTCCTCGTCTTTGCGGTGCTGGCCACATTCCTCCACCCATATGCCCCACAAAACTGGATTGATCATATCCTGATTCTTCGCCACCCCCCACCTTTATCAAGGAATGGATCAGCTATCCCCAGATGGTCCACCTTCTCTCCCGGGAAACCGGGGAACCGGGAATCCTGGTCGGTGGCGTGGTTCTCCTCCCCTACCTTCTTGCCCTGATTCCCCTGTTTATCCCGGCCTCTCATACCCGCTGGAGTCTCTTTTTATCCACACTGGTCGTGGGGGCCACAGTGGCTTCTCTGGGCCACATCCGGCATCTCGTCTGGGCAGGAAACGCGGGTCTCCTGCTGCTGGGGAATCGTCTCGGGGCGCGTTCTTTCCGGCTCCCCCGGGGCCTTCTCTTCTTTCACCTGTTTCTCGCACTGGCAGGCTGGAGCCTGCGCTTGCCTTCCCTGGTGTCCACAGGATACACCGCGCAGGAAGAAACCCGGGAATTCCTGGACCACCTTGCAACTCTTCCCCCGGGGCGCATTTTTGCCTCCCTCCAGATTGCGAACGCGCTGTGCTGGTTGAATCCCGGACTGTCCCAGTGGATTTACGGTATCTTCCAGATGGGTGTCGCCCGGAACGAAACCGAGTGGGAACGCATCACGCGGGACGTGGTTCGGCCTCTTCAACTGGTCAACCAGGGAGGGGAGGAGGCCCTGAAGTTCTTCGCCCAGCATCGCGTGATCTATGCCCTCCTGGAGCAGGAAGGGGATGCTCGTCTCATCCGTACACTGCAAAAAGCCGGGTGTCAGGAAGAGAAAAGAGGTCTCAGCTATACCCTCTTCCTCCTCCGCGATTGCCTGGAACCTCCCATCCCCTGACCGTCGCCGCACGACACGCGACGAGAGACACTGGCCATCTCCCGCACCGAATCTCCCTGGTCCTGTGGACCATGAGACGGTTTGCAGGATTCTGCGCCTCCCGGAACGGCATCCCCCTCCCTCACCGATCGCCGGAACCGAGGTTCCGGGGATTCCCTCATCAGATACGAGGACTTGATGGACTGGAGACAGAAGCCTATAATTAGCCCATGCGAAAGCGTTCCGCATGGCTCTGGATCACCGGATTCCTCGGACTGGCAGGCATCTGGGCTGCCCTTCTTTATGCCCCCCGCGCGCAGTGGCCCGGTCCCAAAGGGACGGTGCTGGGAGAGGTGCAGCGCATCTTCTATTTCCACGTGCCTCTCGCCTGGATGATGTTTTTCACCTTCGGTCTGGCCGCCTGGTGGAGCTTTCGCTATCTGGCCACCCGGGACCTCCGGTTTGACCTGAAAGCCGCCTCGGCGGTGGAGGTGGGACTGCTCTTCTCCGTTCTGGCCATCGGCACCGGATCCCTCTGGGCCAAACCGGCCTGGGGGGTCTTCTGGACCTGGGACCCGAGACTGACCACCATTTTGCTGCTGTTTCTGGGTTACGTGGCCTATGCTCTGCTGCGGAGCACCCTGGAAGACCCGGAGCGGCGGGCGCGCCTCTCGGCCATCGTGGGGCTGGTGGTGTTTCTGAACGTCCCGCTGACCTATTTTTCCGTGCGGCTGTGGCGCTCTCTCCACCCGGTGGTGTTTCTGGAGAAGGGGAGCACGGTGAACGTCTCTCCCCCCATGCTGGTGGCCCTGCTGGTGAACCTGGCCTTCTACACTTCCCTGGGACTGTTTCTCATCCGTATGCGGGAACGGATTGCCCGGATGGAACACGCTCTGGAACTTGAGGGAGAACCATGAAGGAACTCACCTATCTCTTCGGGGCCTATAGCCTGGTCTGGCTGGGGATCTTCGTTTATCTGGGCATTCTTCACGCCCGGATCCGTGAACTGGAGCAGCGCCTGCAGGAAGACGAGTGAACCCGGCGTTTCCCGGGCTGAATGATCGGTGAGGCCCACATCCACAGGACTGGAGCGCCTGTTCACCCCCATCCAGTATGTGCCGGGGGTGGGTCCCCGGAGGGCCCGGGCGCTGGAAAAGTGCGATCCCCCCGTCCGGGTTGTGGAAGATCTCTTCCTTCTGCCCCCAAAGGGCTATATCTCCCTGAAGCCCCGGACAGCGGTGGAGGTGCTGCGCGAGGTGCGGGGCGAACCGGGAAAGCCCCTCGTGTTTGAAGGCCGAATTGAGACACGGGGGGAGATCGTGCTCCGGAACCGTCCGGCTCTCAGCCTCATCCTGGTGGATCCCGGAGAAACCGGTGCGGTGGAGGTGGTGGTTCCCCTTCCCCGAAACCCCACCCAGCAGCAGGCCATCCGGAGCCAGTATCGTCGGGGGCAGCGTCTGCGGATCCT
>WFYF01000095.1 GCA_015490255.1 Caldifarciminota bacterium | reverse complement strand
GGGAAGCCGGCCAGGCGCGGTGGTGGACATAGCGGTTGAGGGCAAGGCCCCAGAAAAACACCAGAGGCCAGAGGGTTCCGGCAAACACCGCGCTGAAAGCACCCACCACGAGAGAGACCACGAGCACCACCGCTCCTGCAGCGGGAAGGGGAATCACCCGGGATCCGTCCTGTCGGCGCAGGGCCAGAGCCCCGGCCATGGGGGGAACCTGCAGGGCGAACAGCTCCATAAACAGCAGCGCGGCCAGGCCCAACAGTCTTTTTTCGCCCCCTTCCGGGGAGATCCACGCCGAGAGAAAAGTGAGGGCCACGACAGCGTCCGGCACGGCCTCCAGGAATCCCCGAATCCGGAGCATGCTCTGCATGGTTCAAGCATACAGCCCCCGGGGGGAACCGTCTGGAGCGGCCTTTTTCCGGTGAGCCGGCACGGGATTCTCCTGGAATGTGAGATTCCTCACGGACAGAACGGCCGGTGTCCCGTATCATATCCAGAAGCAGAAGGTTGAAGCGCAAAAAGGAGGTAAGCCGTGAAAGGAGGAAAGATGCTGAGCGCGGTGGTGGGGCTGGCGGTGTTCGCGGCGGCATGCAGCAGCAAGGGGGATGTCACCCCGCCTCCTCCCCAGACGGAGGGCCTCACCCGGGACAACGCGGTCCAGCTGATCCAGGACATCAACGAGGGGGACCTCCCCCTGCGTCCCCTTCCGCCGGGAATGATGCTGGGCTTTGCGGTGGGTCAGGGCAAGCAGCCCCTGCAGGGGTGCACCGTGGTCTGGAACGGGGATACCACGGACAGCGATGGGGACGGGATCCCCGTGAACGCGTATGTGGAGGCCAACTGCGATACCACCATGACCGACTCCATGATGACCATGCGTCAGGTGATGCGCGGACGCGTTCAGGGAACGGACAGCGATGACGCCGATCCCTGGGTGGGTCGGGTGGACTTCTCGGGCCTTGGGGGTTCGGGTGAGTTTCTGATGCTCATGGAATATTCAGGCCAGTTCAGCAGCACCATGGAACTGCGCATGGCGGGCTATGTGGAGGCCACCCACCAGGGCAACACCTTCGGGCAGAACGTGGACATGAGCCTGTATATGCGCAACGAGGAAGGTCCCCAGCCCGACACCTTTTCCCTGGATTACCGGGGCTCTCTGACGTTCACCCCCACCGATCCCTCCTGGAACCCGGGAATGTCCGACGACTACGACGGGGAATTTTCCATGGATGTTTCCTGGACCCTGGAGGACGTCGGGACGGTGACCGCGACCACACCCACACCCCTGCAGCTTGCCACTTCCTGCGGGGGGAACCCGGTGAGCGGAACCCTGCGGATCTCCGACGGGACCAACGTGCTGGAAATCACCTGGACCGGGTGCGATCAGTATACGGCCACGTGGAACGGAGAGTCGCTGACGCCGACCCTCTGAACCCCGGATGCATGGGTTCTCTTTTGAGGGGGGCCGCACGGCCCCCCTTTTGCGTTTTTGTGCAGTGGGGTCGGGGTGTGATACAGTGTTTCCAATCTTGACCGTGCAGAAGGGGAACTTCATGATTCCTCGGCCGGCACCGGAGGGACCATGACCTGGTGGATCTGGCTCGGCCCTCATGTACCACTCTCTATAGGTCAGGACCTTCGGGAGATTCTGGAAGTTTATTTCCAGTTCCAGATCCCCGAAGTTCGGGTGGTTCAGGGAGATTTTCGTCCTCCGGATTCCTCAGAAGTTTATGTGCTCACCACCCCGAACGCGCTTCCCCCCTGGCTTCCCCGGCTCCCCGTGCGATTCTCACACGATACCCTGATGCTTCAGGACACCTTCTTCGTCGCGTCGGACCTTCTTTTCGCTGCCCATTTCCGTTCGGGCTCCCGGACCTTTTTTGTGGGGGTCGCGCCCCATCCGGAGGTGCTTCACACCCTCTCCTATACGCCGCCCGGAACCTTTTATGTCGCCCGCGCCCGGGACGGCATGAATCCCTGGGAACGGTGGGTTCGGGGGAAACTCCAGACGAACGACACCGTTGTCCGGATTGACACCTTCCAGGTGCTCGCGCCTCCGGGACCGAATCGCATGGATTCCACCGCCGTGGGGCGGGTCCGGTTGTTCTTTGCCCCGGATTTCCTGCGTGCGGAGGAGGCCCGGCACCTGGCCCGGACCCTCCAGGCCATGTTTCAGAGCGTGGGGGACCCTCCGTACCGTTTCCCCCTTCCGGAGAGCGTCCGGGTGTATGTCTATCCCCTTCCCCCGGGAAAACGCCGCCATCCCACCACCTATTCCGAACCTTCCGGCTGGATCTGGTTCCGGGTGAAGGACCGAAAAGACCTTCTCACCTCGTGCCGCTATCTCCTGACCCTGGCCCACGAAGTGGCCCGCATCACCTTCCAGCCCGTGGTGGAAGACTCCGCCAAACGGACGGGATTCACGCCCACCGGAGACGACTGGTCCCACGTGGGGCCCATACTTGTCACCCTGCCCTATCTGGCCGCCCACCTGAAAAACCCCTGGTTTGTCCGCTGTGATCTGGGTGCGCTGGGGCCGAAACGGTTTGACACCTGGTATCGGGGCGCCCATCGCACGTATGCCTGGATCATGGCCCGGTGGATCCGGGAAGGCCACGCCGATGCCCTGGCACAGGTGATCCGGAAGCACCTGAAGAAAAGGAGACATCCGGATCTTGTGGCCATCATGGAGGAAGCGGCCGAGAAGATTGGAGGGGAGGAGCCAAAGCGGGTGGAGGAGGCCTTCACCACGCCGCTGGAGCACTCCCTGCGTTATACGGGACGCTGGGGAGACCCGGGATTCCGGCCCTCTCTGGAGATCATGGCGCAAACCCATCGGTTTGTGATTGAGAAGGTTCTTCCCGGGAGCCCGGCGTGGAAGGCCGGATTCCGTCCAGGGGATCGGATTGTGGCGATGGAGGGGTGGGATCTGGAGACCCACAAGGCCGAGGCCTGGCGGGCCGCCCTGGCGGCCCGGGATACCCTGCACTTCCTTGTGGAACGCGACCGCCGCACGGTATCCATCACCCTCCACCGGAATCGTGCCACCGCCCCCTGATCCTGCCCACCCGCTGGGAATCCCGCAACCGCCTGATAT
>WFYF01000094.1 GCA_015490255.1 Caldifarciminota bacterium | reverse complement strand
GGTGCCGTGGCGGCGGACGAGGCGCGGGGGCTTACGTTCACAGGGGTGGGCAACGGGGTGTATATCCTGGACATCTCCCGTCCGGACAATCCCCGGAGGATCGCCACCTTCGCCACCCCGGGGAACGTTTCCGGCCTCCGGTACGATGCCCGGTCCCGCCGGCTCTTTGTGGCGGATTCGTGGGGCGGTCTGCGCATCGTTGACGTCAGCAATCCCCGGCATCCCGAGGAGATGGGCCATGCCCGGGTCCAGGGAAGCGCGGTAAGTGTGGCGGTGCAGGAACCCTATGCCTATCTTCTGATCTGTTGCGGGCGAAGCAGGGTCCATGTGATGGACATCTCCAGCCCGGCCCGCCCCCGGATGCTCGGGGTTTACACGAAATCGGGGAATGCCTATCAGGTGGCCGTATGGAGCCATTACCTCTTCGTGGCCCATGAGAACGGTCTCCGGGTGGTGGACGTCGTCAACCCGATGAACCCGGTGGATGCGGGTTCCTTTCCATCCGGCACCCTTTACGGTGGGAGCAGGTGGGTGGCGGTGGCATGGCCCCGCGCGTATATCTGGGACGACCGGGGCTTTCACGTGCTGGACATCTCGCACCCCGAGACTCCTGTGGAGATGGGATCTCTCCCGATCCCCGGATCCCGCGGTGCTGTTGCGGTTTCCGGGGATCACGCTTATCTTGCGAGCGGGAACGTCCTCCGCTTCCTGGATGTGTCGGACCCGACCCATCCTGTGGAAACGGGCACCTTCCGGACAGGCCTCCCCATTCGCGGTCTCGCCGTTTCGGGGAGCCGCCTGTATCTCGCAACCGGCAACCTCATCACAGAGGAAACCGCTCTCCTGATTGTCCAGACGCCGGCTTCAGGACAGCCTGTGGAACTCGGACGTTTCGTGCCTCCCGTCTCGGCAGAGGGAATGGCCGCTGCCGGACGATACGCCTTTGTCGCCGCAAAAGATGACGGCCTGGTGGTGGTGGACGTGTCGGATCCGCTGCGGCCGGTGGAACTCGGCCGCAGCAACACGCCGGGAGAGGCGCTGGACGTGGCGGTGTCCGGGGCATACGCGTATGTGGCGGACGGACCTGGAGGGCTGCGGGTGGTGGACGTGTCGGACCCGGCGCATCCGGTGGAACGGGGAAGCCTTCTCCTGCCCGGAGAAGCGGTGAACATAGCGGTGGGGGAAGGGTATGCTTATGTGGGCGATGACCGGGGGAACCTTCACGTGGTGGACGTGTCGGATCCGGAAAATCCCCGGAAAATCGGAGCGATCGTCGCCATAGGAGAGGTGAAAGACCTTGAGGTGCTGGGCACCCGGGTGCTGATTGCGATCGGTGGGGGTCTTCTTGTGGTGGACGTTTCGGATCCAGCAGATCCCCGGGTCCTGGGGTTTGCCGCCGTGCCCGGGGGAGGCGAGGCGCTGGACATCGCGGTGTCCGGGGCTCTTGCTTTTGTGGCCGGCGGCTTCAGGGGGCTTCGTGTGGTGGACGTGTCCGATCCGGCACACCCCGTGGAGGTGGGTTTCCGTGAGCTCCAGGGGAAGGCCCGCGCGGTGGTCGTTTCGGGGCGTTTCGCATATGTGGGGACCACCCGGGGCATGTATGTCCTGGACGTCTCGGACCCGGCAAACCCGTGGGTGGTGGATACGCTTCAGGAGGGGGCGATGGCGGCGGTGAAAAACCTCACCGTCGCCGGGACGCGTCTGTTCGCAATGGCGGAACGGCCCGGCGGTCTCCACATCTTCCACATCGGCTGGACGGGGTTCTGACCGGCGGTTGGGGTGAGATCAGCCCACCCTGAAGAAGCGACGTATGTCTGCGCGCCATTCGGCTCTTCTCTCCTCCTTTGGATTAAGGGACATCCGCCAAATAAAGACTCCCATGAGTTCTGTATCCTCAAAACTGCATGAGGAGAAATCTTTCCTGCGTATGTACCTTATAATTGCATACGCACACAAACGCAACACAGGAGGAGGAACCATGAAAGACAAGGAGGCCCTCAAAGCCATCCAGGAGGCCGAGGAGGCTGAACGCAACTTCCGGCCGGAGGATCTTCGGCCGGCTTCACCGGAGATCGCCAAAGAGATAGAAGAAGGTCTGGCGAGCGTGGCCAAGGCCCGCCTGGATGAACCCAGAACGATCTCGATCCGCATCACGCGGAGAGACTATGCCTTTCTCCGGGCAAAGGCACGGGAACAGGATACCAACGTAAGCACGCTCATTCGGATGCTCATCCGGCACTACGTAGAAGGAAAGATCGGATTGAAGCTCTGAATAAGGAAACGGCGCGCACTGTCCGATATGTCTCTCAACCCTGGTTCAATCCTCAACCTCTCCGTCCAATTGTGAGGGCGCATGGTACCCTTTGACCCCTTCGCCGACGAGGTCCATCACGGCCGGGCCGCCTCCATCCTGCCCAAGTGGGTGGCGGCGTTTCTGGAGGGCCGGGCATGCCCGTGACGATGATTTTTATTCCGGCAGAATGCAGGATTGTTTCGCAGGTGAAGAAAAGGATACCATGTGCGCCCGAAGGGTTGCGGGCGGGACAGTCTTTGCCACGAGAGCATAAGCATGGCTGTCCGCGAAAAACCGGAGGGTTACGGAATGGAGCAAGAAAGGAGGAACCTGGCTTCCATGCTCCTTGAACGCGCATGGAAAATCGCACGCAGGATCCGGGATCCGTATTTCCGGTTAGAAGCCTATCTGGAAATTGCCCGCGTTCCTCTTGCTGTGGGGGACAGGACCCGGGGGCGATCCTTTCTGGAAAGGGCGGTGAGATCGGCCCGACGGATTAAGAGTGATTTTCCTGGCATCGCGGCCCACGGTATGGTGAAAATTGCCGGGGTATTTCTGGAGGCGGGCGAAACGCACCGGGCAAGAGAAATCCTGGAAGAGGCCATAAAAATGGCGCGGAGTTTGGTGGGGTACCCGGATGACCAGACCGACGCCCTCCGCGAGGCGGGGCTCCTGTTTTCGGCCCTTGGAGAACAGGAGAAAGGAAGAGCTCTGCTTTATGAGGCGCTTGAGGACGCCGAAATCATCCTGCTCGAAAAGGACCGTCAATGGGCGTACTACGAAATAGGGGAGGCTTTTCTGAAAATCGGTGATGTGGACGGAGCGCAGGCTGCGGTGAACAAGATAACCCTGTACTGGCGTGACGACATTTTAGCAGGGATATCAACGGAACTTGCCCGGAGGGGAGAAGTGGAGAGTGCCCTGAAGATCGTGGAGGCAATCAAGGAGAGTGACGCACGGATGAAAGCCCTTTGCGGGATTGCGCGGGGCCTGATGGAATCCCAAGAACCCGGGACAGCGGAGCATTCCTGAACAGGACAACTTGAATGGTATCCCGCGGCATCCGGGTGATTCTTCCTGAAGCACTGGTTGAGCAACTCCAGAACGTAAGAAACCCAAACGGGTGAGGGCGCGCCACGCTGCCCGGGAACCTTCCCGAAGCCCCGCGGCAACACCGGCCTCCGGGTGACATCGCCGGAAGGGGCATTCTGTTTTCACCGACCACCGCCGCCGCCCTCCATTCGGGCAAAGAGGAGGTCCACCACCTCGTCCCAGTCCACCTGTTTCACACCCCGGGCATCCTCCCGGATCAGGGCTTCAGCCAGAGCTCGCTTGCGTTCCTGGAGGATCCGGACTTTTTCTTCCACCGTACCCCGGGTCACAAGCCGCAGGACGAACACCGTGCGGCGCTGACCGATCCGGTGGGCCCGATCCATGGCCTGCCGCTCCACCTGCGGGTTCCACCACGGATCCGCCAGGATCACTGTGTCCGCCGCCGTGAGGTTCAGCCCCACTCCACCGGCCTTCAGGCTGAGCAAGAAAACCTGCACCCCAGGATCTTTTTGAAAACGCTCCACTTCCTGCCTCCGGTTCCGGGTCTGGCCTGTGAGCATGGCATAGGGGATGTCCCGTTCCTCCAGAGCCGCACGCAGCATCTCCAGAAACTTCACAAACTGGGAATACACCAGAACCTTCCGCCCCTCCGCGATCAGGGTTTCCACCGCAGGCAGAAGCACGTCCATTTTTCCTGAACCACCGGCGTAGTCTTCCAGCACCAGGGCCGGATGAAGGGCCATCTGGCGCAGGATGGTGAGGGCCCGGAGGATCTCAAGGGGTTTTCGCTCCTCTCGCTGGAGCTGCTGATATAACCGGGAGCGGGTTTCGTGATAGGCCGATTCCTGCTCCGGCGTCATGGAACACCAGACCACCTCTTCCACCCGGGGCGGGAGATCCCGCGCCACCTGCTCTTTGGTCCGGCGGAGGATCAGGGGATGGACCAGATGGTGAAGGGTCTTTGTCACGTCCATGTCTCCCTCCAGGATGGGCACGGCAAAGGCCTCCCGGAATTCCTGAAGGGTTCCCAGATACCCCGGAAGGAGGAAATCCATCAGGGCCCAGAGATCAAAGGGGCTGTTTTCCACCGGCGTCCCGGTGAGACACAACCGGTGATCGGCAGGTACCCTCCGCACGCTCCGGGCGGTTTTGCTCAGCGGGTTTTTCACCGCCTGGGCCTCGTCCAGAATCACATAGTGAAACCGGTGCTTCCGGAACTTCCGGATGTCCCGGAGGAGGGTTCCATAGGTGGTGAGAACCACGTCCCGGTCCATCAGGGCATCCAGCGAAGGACGGGCGGGCCCGTGATAGACACCCACCTCCAGGGAAGGGGCAAATCGCTGGATTTCCTGCTCCCAGTTGAAAAGAAGGGATCGGGGAACCACCACCAGATCCGGGGCCCGGGGATGTCCCCGCTCCCGCAGGCGCAGCAGGAAAGCGATCACCTGAACGGTTTTTCCCAGTCCCATATCGTCTGCCAGGATGCCCCCCAGCCCTCTGCCGTGGAGGGCGTGGAGCCACCGGTATCCGGCAACCTGATAGGGCCGAAGCCTTCCCCGGAAGGAGGCGGGGAGGGGAGGATCCTCCAGATCCTCCCCTCCCCGCCTCCTTC